>NZ_JAJDML010000052.1:0-26046 GCF_020594215.1 Blautia sp. DFI.1.216 | reverse complement strand
GGCAATCTGGAATGAATTTTGGCTACGTTACTGTGAACGGAGTGAACAGTAACATTTAACCGACCCGGCTGCGAAGAGGATGATATATGATAATATTATTTTTAAGTTGACTTTTTATTTTTTTCAGCATATACTAACAGTAGCTAAGGAATGTGACGAGATTCCATGAAGCGAACTAAAGAAACAAAAGCCCTCAGAGTTGCAGCTCTGAGGGCTTTCTTGCTCGTTACGGTGAGCTGTTCCGTTTAGGCTGTTGCTGTCTAGTGTCTGCCGTCCAGCCATTTGCATATGTAGTAGCTAACTACGCCTGCTAAAACAGAGACAAGAAATGTGACGAGAATTTCTTCCATGAAACTCACCTCCTTTCTGCTGGAGGTTCGACAGCTCTTATAGTATATCATGGTTTAGGACGAATTGAAATAAAAAATCTATTTGTACTAAAACAATTGTCCGTGCTATGATTAACAGGTAGATGACAGACAGCATATGATAAAAAGAAGCTGTCTGCATGGACAGAAAGGCAGGTTAAATCTGATGAAACAGGAAAATTACATAAAGGGTATGATAATGATCATCCTGTCGGCGTTTTTCTTTGCTTGTATGAATGTGAGCGTACGTCTGGCAGGTGATCTGCCGTCTGTGGAGAAGAGTTTCTTCCGGAATCTGGTGGCGGCGGTGTTTGCAGCGATAATTCTCTGTAAGAATCGTACAGTGCCGAAGGTGGATAAGAAATACTGGGGACCGCTGATCCTGCGTTGTGTGTGCGGGACACTGGGGATTCTGTGTAACTTTTATGCTATTGATCATCTGTTGGTGGCAGATGCATCAATCCTGAATAAGTTATCTCCGTTTTTCGCGATTATTTTTTCATTCCTTTTATTAAAGGAAAAAATCAGACCGGCACAGGCTGCGTGTGTTGCGCTGGCGTTTATAGGATGTTTATTTGTAGTGAAACCGGGATTTCAGAATGCGGCACTTGTTCCGGCACTGATCGGAGTCTGCGGTGGACTGGGAGCAGGAATTGCCTATACGATGGTGCGTGTGCTGGGAACTCACGGAGTGAAGGGACCGGTTATCGTGTTTTATTTTTCATTTTTCTCCTGCTTGTCGGTTGTACCCTGGATGTTGTTCCATTTCACACCCATGAGTATGAAGCAGCTTGTGACATTGCTGATGGCAGGATTATTCGCAGCGGGCGGACAGTTTACGATTACGGCTGCATACACCTATGCACCTGCAGGAAAGATTTCTATCTTTGATTACTCGCAGATTATTTTTGCTACGATGCTGGGATTTGTCCTGTTTGGAGAGATTCCGGATAAGTACAGCTTTACAGGATATGTGCTGATTATTCTGGCATCATTGGGTACCTTTCTTTATAATATGAGGGTAGCTAAGGCTGGTAAATGAAGAAAAAGTAAAAAAGGATTTTTCTGATTGTATCCAGTAAGTCTGATGAGATCCGATCAGTATATAGAATTATTGGATTGTAAACTATAAAATAAAAAAAGTTGTCAATAAAAACGCTTTGTGTTAAAGTATCCAATATGTTAAAAAATTAAGGAGAAAGGTGCACAAAGATGTCTTTTATAAAAAATATTCCACTACGCCCTCACCATGGAATGTGCCTTGCATATTTCAAGGGTGAGGGATATAGTAACGGGTTTTCCGCACATATGCAGGAAATGCTGGATATTTTCCAGAAGGGAGCAAAGATACAGCTTCATGCAGATACAGACGAGATCTGTTTTGCCTGTCCGAATAATGAAAAAGGATGCTGTTCTTCCTTTTCACTTGTAGAAGCATATGACAATGCAGTGCTGGAACTGTGCGGCCTGGAGAATGGACAGATCATGGAATTTGATGATTTTACAGATGTTGTTCAAAAGAAAATCCTGGCATCAGGAAAGAGGAAAGAAATCTGTGGGAATTGTCAGTGGAACTCCATCTGTGAAAGTCAGAAGAGCAGATGGGAGAAATGCTAAGAAAAATAGAGTAACAGAATGAATAGCGTTCCGGTACAGAACAGAAGCTATGAATAAAAAAGTCAAATGCGCAAATAGTGCAGTGAAAGGACATAACGATAAAAATGGAAAATACAGAATCACGTTTATATTTCGCCAGTGACTACATGGAAGGTGCACATCCTGCGATCATGAAGAAGCTGATGGAGACAAACCTGGAGAAAACAGTGGGCTATGGTCAGGATCCATATACAGAAGATGCGAAAGAAAAGATCAGAAAAGCCTGCAATGCGCCGGAGGCAGAAGTATTCCTGCTGGTTGGCGGAACACAGACCAATGCCACAGTAATCGATGCACTTTTGAAATCCTATCAGGGAGTTGTGGCTGCGGATACAGGGCATATTGCAACTCATGAATCGGGCGCCATTGAATTTGGTGGACATAAGGTTCTGACAGTACCGCAGAAAGATGGAAAAATCTCTGCACAGCAGATTGAGAAGCTGGTGAGGGATTTCTATGATGATGCCAATTATGAGCATATGGTAATGCCCGGGATGGTATATATTTCCCAGCCAACAGAATATGGCACCCTGTATTCCAGAGAAGAATTAGCAGCTCTCAGTAAAGTCTGCCGGGAAAATCATCTTCCCCTTTATGTGGATGGCGCCCGCCTTGCCTATGCACTGGCAAGCCCGGAGAATGATGTGACTCTCACTGGTCTGGCAGAACTTAGCGATGTATTTTACATTGGAGGAACCAAATGCGGAGCATTGTTTGGAGAAGCAGTGGTTATACCGCAGAAAGGACGGATTCCTCATTTCTTTACGATCATCAAGCAGCATGGAGCATTGCTTGCCAAGGGACGGATTGCAGGAATCCAGTTTGGTGAGCTGTTTACGGACGGGCTGTATCTGCGGATCGGCAAACCTGCAATGGAAGCTGCAGAGCAGATCAAGGATGCACTGAAGAAGTATGGATATCAGCTTTCTCTGGATACTCCCACTAATCAGATCTTCTGTATTGTGTCTAATGAGGTAATGAAAAAAATAGCCCAGGATGTGGAGTTCGGATTCTGGGAGAAGTATGATGAGACACACTCTGTGATCCGCTTTGCCACAAGCTGGGCTACTACTATGGAAGATACACAGAAACTGATTCAGATTCTGGAAAAAAATAAATAAGAGAAAAAATCAATAGTCAGTTGATTTAGGCAGTATCAGGGCAATGGTACTGCCTTTTTCGCTGCTCTGGGTTACTTTTACCTGACCGTTGTGCTGTCTGGCAATCTCGCTTACAAGAGCAAGCCCCAGACCTGCACCGCCCATGGCACGGCTGCGGGATTTGTCCACACGGTAGAAAGGATCAAAGATTTTTTCCTGATTTTCAGGGGAGATACCGATGCCTGTGTCGGTTACCTCCAGGACTGCAGACTCTGCAGTGTGAATGCTTACAGTGACGGAACCGGAAGGCCGGTTATATTTGATCGCATTTTCAACCAGATTATAAACTGCCCGGTACAGAAGGATATAGCTGCCTGTAACAGTACAGTCGCCATCTGTCTGAATAAGCCGGATCTGATGCTTGTCTGCAACCGGATCCAGATCGCAGAAAACCTCTTCTGTGAGTGCTGCAAGGGAAATAGTGTCAGAACGCTCTACAGTTTGAAGACCTGTCATGTCCAGCAGGATTTCCGCAAGATGGGAAAGCCGTCCGGTCTGTTCCTGAAGCATGGTGAAAAGTCTGTCGTATTCCTGGGGTGCGTGTTCCGGTTTTTTGTAAAAAACTTCCAGATTTGTCTGCATTACAGCTAGAGGAGTACGAAGCTCATGTGCTGCACTTGCCACAAACTGTTTCTGTGCAGAGAAGGCATTGTCCAGACGGGCAAGCATGTCATTAAAGGATCTGGTCAGACGCGAGATCTCATCCTCTGAGAGTGGGACTTCCAGCGGTTCAGACAGATTCTGTGCCTGTACCTGACTGATTCTGTCGCTGAATCTGCGCAGAGGGGTCAGGGCTCTTCTGGTGACAAACCAGGTACAGATACTGCTGAGAAGAATAATGATACCTGTGGCGATCATGCTCTGGAACAGAAAGTTGTTTTTGGTATTCTGGATCTGGTTTTCCAGATCAGGGATGAGGATTTTTGGATCTACATTGATGGAGATCGGGTTTGAATTATCGGGGGTGACCAGAACTACATAGTCGGAGATCCCTTCCAGACCGGTCACAGCAGAACGGCTGATGAAGAAATACATCAGTGCACAGGCTGTGATAACCAGCCCGGAGATCAGCAATGTGAGCCGCCACTGGAGAGAGAGCCTGCGGGGGGAAAGTTTTTCTGAATAAAATTTCATAGATTTAGTCCTCCATAATATATCCTTGTCCGATCTTATTCTGTATAGGATCATATCCAAGAGCAGTTCTCAGTTTTTTCCTTAAGGAAGAAATGTGCACCCGGATGGAGTTACTGAAGCTGTTCACACTGCCGTCCCAGAGATGCTCAATCATTTCCTCAGGGCTGATGATCCGGTTGCGGTGAAGCAGAAAGTATTCCAGAAGTGCGCTTTCTTTTCTGGTGAGAGCAAGAGGCGTGCCATCTACACTGGCTTCTCTTGTGCGTGTGTCAAAGGTAATGCGGCTGCATCTCAGGCAGACATCCTCCTGGATAAATTTACGGCGGGTAAGGCTGCGGATACGGGCTTCCAGCTCCTCGAAATGAAATGGTTTGGTGAGGTAATCGTTGGCACCCAGATCCAGACCTTCCACCTTATCCTGAATCTGTACTCTTGCGGAGAGTATGAGAACAGGAGTATTGGTATTGAAGGTACGGAACTGACGCAGGATTTCCAGACCGTCAATCCCTGGCAGATTCAGATCCAGAAGGATCAGGTCGTAATTTTCTGTCATACATAATTCCAGTCCCTCTTCCCCGTCAAAGCAGGTATCTGTTTCGTATCCGTCCATGCGGAGTCCCTCTGCCATGGAACGGCAGAGCTGTTCTTCGTCTTCTATAATTAAAATGTGCATGATGGTCTCCTTTTTGAATTTCCAGATTTATAGTTTTATAATATCAGAATCAAAAGGTTAGAAGATAGTCAGTGTTTGTACGATAGGATTTTTGATTCTGACATATTATCAATTTTATCATAGCACACGAAGTATAAAATTCGTATAAAAAAGAAAACGATTTCATATTAAAATATCTGATTATAAAGTTTTTTAACCGCATCAAATTGCGGAGCAGTTATTCGGTGTAGGTCCATGTAGCGAAGCGGATTGCGAATATCTGCCAGACTACGTTTCAGATTTGTTCGGGATTGATTACAAAATAAAATTCGAAAAAAGTTATTTTCTTAACACAGATTTTATTTCTCAGATGCTATAATGTGTGCATATCAATAAAACGATGCCTGTTATGCGGGGATAAAATCCAGATCTGCAGACAGACACAGGAAAATAATTAAAAGTAATATAAAAATCATAACAGTAAAAAATGAAGGGAGCTTACTTACAATGAAAAACAGAAGAATGAGATTAATGGCGATTTTTGCAGCAGGGGTATTAAGTGTGACATCTATGGGAGGTATTGTAACTGTACATGCAGGGGAGGCTCTTGCAGTGCCTGCAGATGAAGCAGGTGTAGTCCAGACGGATGGAAAGGATGCTCAGGCAGCAGAAGATGGCAGTGTGGCAGCTTCCGAGGGCTTGATCGCAGGATCTTTCAAACCGTCAGAGATTGCTCAGCCGGCACAGGATACTTATGAATATCCATTCCTTGGAATGAAATTAGGGATTTCCAAAGATCTGAAAGAGCAGATGGAGAAGAAGAACATTTCCATGTTTACAGATGAGAGATGGAATGACAATGCAGATGCAGTCACATATGCTACAGCAAGCTGGTGCACCCTGACAGATGAGCAGAAGGATGCAGAGGTGGATAAGATGGGCACCGGATATGACGATTGGCTGAAAAGTCTCAGCAGAGTAGGTGTGATCGGAATGTATGATGAGGAATCCCAGAAAGATCTGGATACGATTACCGGCTGTACAGAGCATAAAGAACTGGGTACCAGTAGTGATGGCAAATATAAATATTATCTCAGCACAAACAAAGATGCGGATGCAGACCTGTTAAAGGACGTGGAGGGGATTGAAGTAACACTTACAGAAATGACCCCGTTCCAGATGCTTTCTGCATTTGACCAGCCACAGGATACTTCTGACAGTACAGAGGCAGCTGAAGGAACAAATGTAGGCAAATTTGAAACAACAGGAGTTGACGGAAAAACCTATACACAGGATATCTTCAGCAAATATGATCTGACTATGGTAAATATTTTTACTACCTGGTGTTCTCCATGTGTCAATGAGATTCCTGATCTGGAGAAGCTTTATCAGGAGATGAAGGATAAAGGAGTAGGAGTAGTAGGCGTGACACTGGATACAGTAGGCAGTGATGGAAAGCAGGATGAGGAAGCAGTGAAAAAGGCTCAGGTACTTCAGGAGAAAACAAAGGCATCCTATCCATTCCTGATCCCGGATTCCGGAATGATGAACGGACGTCTCAATGGAATCTCTGCTTTCCCGGAAACATTCTTTGTTGACAAAAACGGAAATATTGTAGGTGAGACCTACTCCGGAAGCCACAGTCTGGACGAGTGGAAAGAGATCGTGGAAAAAGAGCTGGAGAATGTCACAGAGGGAAAATAAATGAATAAATTAAAAACCAGCAAAATATGGAACAGTAAATGGCCGGCGCTGATTCTTATGCTTGTGGGAGTCTGCTTTATGGGATATGGGATTTTCCGCGGAGAGCTGGCAGTGGTGTTTACAAAAGCCATTAATATCTGTATGGAATGTGTAGGAATAGGATAAATGAGTAATCAAAAGAACAGCGATAACAAAAGTAATAAGAAACAAAACACAAAAAATATGAGGATCAATGAGTGGCCCCGCCACGGAATCCAGGCACTGTGGGCGTTCATTACAAACAGTCATGTTACCGGCTTTGTCACAGGCAAAATTTACACAGGCAAATTGAAAAATGCCTGTGTTCCGGGCCTGAACTGCTATTCCTGCCCCGGTGCTGTTGGCGCCTGTCCTATCGGTTCTCTTCAGGCTGTGATAGGGAGTTGGAATTTCAAGATGGCTTATTATGTGGTGGGATTTCTTATCTTCATCGGAGCTATGGTGGGAAGACTGATCTGCGGTTTTCTCTGTCCCTTCGGACTGATTCAGGATCTGCTGAATAAGATTCCATTTCCTAAGAAAATCCGCACATTCAAAGGCGACAAGCTGCTTCGTAAGCTGAAATATGTGATTTTTGCAGTATTTGTGATCCTGCTTCCATTGTTTCTGGTGGATATTATGGGACAGGGTGCACCGTACTTCTGTAAGCTTATCTGCCCGGCAGGAACACTGGAGGGCGGACTGCCACTGGTACTTCTGAATAAATCCATGCGCAGTGCACTGGGCTGGCTGTACATATGGAAGAATGTGATCCTTGTCATAACGATCATTCTCTCCATTATGATCTACCGTCCGTTCTGCAAATATATCTGTCCCCTGGGAGCGCTTTATTCCATCTTTAATCCTGTCTCTCTGTATAAGTACAGAGTGGATAAAGATAAGTGTATAAAATGCGGAAAATGTGCAAAAGCATGCCAGATGATCGTAGACCCTGTGGAAAACTCCAACAGTCCGGAATGTATCCGCTGCGGCAGGTGCAAGAAAGTTTGCCCGACAGATGCAATCCAGTGTGGGATCAGAAAAACACCTGACAGACTATAAAAAGTAGTCTGCCAGGTGTTTTTGTATGTTTTTGTTGGAAAATGTACAAAAATATCGAAAAATATATAAAAAACTGGTAGAATCATATTGTGAAAATACAGAACAGAAAATGAGGTGACTGTATGGCAAAGAAGAGAAAAAAACCGAAGATGGAATTCCGCTATTACCAGATGCCTGCCGGAAGTCCGATTCTGGCTCTTCTGGGGCAGAAGTGGGTTCAGAATTATGGAAATGATGTGGATTATCTTCATTTTCATAATTATCTGGAGATTGGTTTCTGTTACGAAGGGGATGGAGTTATGGCGTTTGGTGAGGCTAAAATGCGGTTTTCGGGAAGAGAATTTACGGTGATTCCACCCAATTATGCTCATACGACTAACAGTGATCTGGGTACGGTCAGTAAATGGGAGTATCTTTTCATAGATGTGGAAGGTTTTATGAAAAAATTTCTGAACAATCCGGTAAAGGCTGAAAAAATGATTCAGAGAATATATTCTAAGGCTTTATTTCTGAAAGAGAATGAGTCCCCCTCTATAGCTGCAAAAATTCTTAAGATCATGAATATCATGCGTGAGGGAGAAGAATTTTATATTGAAGAATCCAGTGGAGTTCTTGCGGCATTACTAGTAGAAATTGCCAGACTGAACCGGGCTTCACCGGAAGACAGGGTGGAAGAGGAAACAGGGAAACTTACAAATATGATCACCCGCGTACTGGATTTTGTTTCTTATCACTATATGGAGGATATCCGGATAGAGGATCTGGCGAAGATCTGCCATATCAGTGAAACTCATTTCAGAAGAGTGTTTACATCGCATATGAAGGTAAGTCCTCTGGAGTATATTAATTCTGTGCGGATTCATACTGCCTGTGAATTTCTGCAGAAAACAGATACACCGGTGGCAGATATTGCGCACAAATGTGGTTTCACGACCAATTCAACGTTTAACAGGAACTTCAGACAGATAATGGGAGTGACTCCGGTTGAATGGAGAAAGCGGCCGGAGAATTATGAACAGCAGCTTTTGGATTTCTATATTCATTCAGAGGAAGGATGGTAAAAAAGTTATGAACTATAAGATTGTGGAGCAGGTATCAAGAAAGAAAAAGAGTATGTCCGGAGTCCTGCGTGTGGTAATGATTATTTTTGCAGTGCTTTTTGTGGTTATGGGAATCACGATTTCCCAGGCATTTATGCTTCCGGGATTTCTGCTTGCAGGGCTGTATTTTGTCTTTGATATATTCAGTCAGAAGGATTATGAATACATGATGGAAAACGGTCAGTTTGAAATAGATGTGATCTATGGCAAGAAGTATCGCAAAACAGCTCATATACTGGAACTGAGTAATCTGGAGACAGTGGCACCGCACTGGCATGAAAGTGTTGCAAGGTACAAAAAGAATGGTGGAACGGAGAAGCTGAAAAAATACGATTATACCTCTTATGATGAAGATACTCCTTATTATACAATGATCATCCGGGAAGACGGGCACAAAATAAAACTGCTTCTTGATCTTAATGAGGAACTGCTTCATGCGATGAAAACACAATATCCTGAAAAAGTCTATTTTGCATAAAATAAATTAAAAACTGTAAAATATGTACAAAAATTGAACGGAAAATTTATGAAATAAGAACAAAAGCCATTTTTAAAGACAAAAATATATATTTTTTTGTCCATGAAAGTGGCCTTCGTTATTAAAATTATATAGTAAAAACATAGTAAATGAGAAAGTGAACAAAAAATATATTTTTAAATATTTTTAATAGTGCAAAATACATAAAATGGTCGAAATTGCACATTATGTGTGCGGTTATGCAAACTATACCTGAAAATCGGATGCTATAATCAGCTTACAAGCAATTCGGAAGAAAGAATAAGCTTAATAAAGGAGGATATAATATGAGAAAAAAATTACTCGCAGTATTAATGACCGGTGCTATGGTAGCATCCTTTGCAGGATCAGCTACAGCTGTTTTTGCGAAATCTGATGATGACAACAAGTTAACTGTATGGGCGTGGGATCAGAACTTCAACATCAAATCCATGCAGATCGCAGCAGATCAGTATGCAAAAGATCATGAGGGATTTTCTGTAGATATCGTAGAGACATCTTCTGATGACTGCCAGACTAAACTGACAACAGCAGCAAATGCAGGCGATTACAGCACACTTCCTGATATCGTTCTTATGCAGGACAACAGCTATCAGAAATATCTGAAGAGCTATCCGGATGCATTCACAGATCTGAAAGATATCAACATTAACTGGGATGATTTTGGTAAACTGAAACAGTCCTATTCCATGGTAGATGATACACACTATGGTGTTCCGTTTGATAATGGTGCTGTTATTGCATGCTATCGTACAGATATCCTTGACGAGGCAGGATATACTATTGATGATCTGACAGATATCACATGGTCCAAGTTCATGGAAATCGGTAAAGATGTTCATGAAAAAACCGGAAAATATCTTCTTACAAGTGAAGCTACAGGTGGCGATACTCTGATGATGATGATGCAGTCCTGCGGAGCTAACTTCGTAAACGAAGATGGCGAAGCTTACATCGTAGGCAATGAAGTTGCAGAGAAATGCATCAATCTTTATGTAGATCTGGTTAAGAATGACGTTGTTAAACTTGTAAATAACTGGGATGAATATATTGCTACTATTACAGGCGGTGAGGCAGCAGGTATTGTAAATGGTAACTGGATCACAGCTACTCTGATGTCTACAGAAGATCAGAAGGGTCTGTGGCAGATCACAACAATGCCTAAAGTAGACGATGTTGATACAGCTACAAACTATGCAAACAATGGTGGATCTTCCTGGTATGTTACATCCAACTGCCAGAATGTAGAACTTGCAGAAGATTTCCTTGCAAGTACATTTGGTTCCAGCACAGAGTTCTATGATACAATCCTTCCGGAAGCAGGTGCAATCTCCTGTTATCTGCCGGCAGGTGAATCTAAGGTTTACAACGAGCCAAATGAATTCTTTGGTGGACAGCCAATCTTCTCCACAATTGTAGAATACTCTTCTCATATTCCGGAGTTCACAAAAACACCGTATCATTATGAAGCAAGAGAATGCGTCAACACAGCAGTTGTAAATATCGTAAACGGCACACCTGTAGAAGATGCCCTTCAGGAAGCTCAGGATACTCTGGCATTCAAGATGACTGAATAAATTCTGATCGCAGGATCAGATGATGTCAGGACTGCGGGAACAGTGAAACTGTGAAGCAATCTGTAGACAGTGATTAAGTGAATGAAAACAGGTAAGTGCGGGGGACTGCCAGCAGTCCCCCATCTTACTGCAAAGAGTTGGTAATTGTCCGGCAAAATGCTGAACAGTTACAGAGTTTTTTGAAAGGAGGAGTTCACGTGAATTCTAAGAAAAAAGGTATGTCTCTGCTTGGCAAGCAGAGGGCAGCAGGATGGACGTTCCTGGCTCCTGCAACTATCATGATCGCGATCATGAGCTTTTATCCAATGATACGTGCATTTATCATTTCCCTGCAGACCGGAGCCGGAGCAAATATGAGATTTGCAGATCCGATCTTTAGCAACTATAAACGTATTCTGGCAGACAAGGTATTTCAGCAGTCTATTGTAAATACATTCCTGTATCTGATCATTCAGGTGCCGATCATGCTGATACTGGCAATTCTTCTGGCACAGCTTCTGAATAACAAAGATTTGAAATTTAAGGGATTCTTCCGTACCTGTGTATTTCTGCCATGTGCAACATCCCTGGTATCCTATTCATTGATCTTCCGTTCCATGTTTGCTACAGATGGTCTGATCAACAGTATTCTGATCAAACTTGGGATCTTATCTACCGGCTATAATTTCCTGGGAAATTCCGCCAGTGCCAAGATTGTAATTATCCTTGCGCTGATCTGGAGATGGACCGGATATAACATGGTATTCTATCTGGCAGGACTTCAGAATATTGAATATTCTGTATATGAAGCAGCCAAGATTGATGGCGCCAATGGCTGGAAGACTTTCTGGAAGATTACTGTTCCGCTTCTGAAACCGACAATTATTATGACATTTATCATGTCAATTAATGGTACACTGCAGTTGTTCGATGAGTCTGTTAACCTGACAAAGGGTGGACCGGCAAACTCAACAATCACAATGTCCCACTATATTTACAATACATGTTTTATTAACGTACCAAACTTTGGATATGCAGCAGCAATGTCATTTATCATATTCATTATGGTAGCTGTACTTGCATTTATTAATTTGAAAGTAGGTGATACACGTGACTAAGAAAAACAAATCAGCCATTCAGAGAAGATTGATTCCAACCTATATTTTTCTGATCATCGTGTCATTTATTTCAGTATTCCCGTTATACTGGATGATTTCAGCCGCAACTAATACATCCACAGATGTATCACGTGGACGAATTATTCCGGGAAGCTATTTTATGGAAAACTTCCGTAATCTTACATCCCAGCAGCCACTGTGGAGAGCACTTGGAAACTCTTTCTTTTATGCAATCCTTACTACAGTGATCTGTCTTCTGGTCTGCTCTATCGCAGGTTACGGATTTGAAGTTTACCATGATAAGTGGAAAGACAGAGTATTTTCAATCCTGCTTCTGGCTATGATGGTTCCGCAGGTTGCAACTATGGTTCCGTTATTCAAAATGTTCTCCAAGGCAGGACTTTTGAATACAGCAGTAGGTTTTATCCTTCCGATTATTTCCACGCCGTTTATGATCATGATGTTCCGTCAGAATGCCAGATCATTCCCGGTTGATATTATTGAAGCTGCACGTATTGACGGACTCAATGAAGTAAGGATTTTCTTCCAGATGTTCATTCCTACAATGAAATCTACATATGCAGCGGCTGCTGTTATTACCTTTATGAATGCATGGAACTCTTATCTGTGGCCAAAGGTAATCATGACAGACAACAAGGCAATGACCATGCCAATGCTGATCGCCAACCTGATCACAGGTTATGTGACAGATTATGGTATGCTGATGTGCGGTGTATTGTTCTGTTCTATTCCTACAATGATCGTATTCTTTGTATTACAGAAACAGTTTGCAGAAGGTATTACCGGAGCAGTCAAATAAAAAACTGAAAAAGAAAAATATAACTTCGACCGTCTGGAAGACATTATCAATAATCTATACAGAGAGGGCGAAAGAGAACACCCGGCAGATTATGAAAAGTAATTTTGCCGGGTGTTTTTGATGCCTGTTTGGAAATTTATAGCAAGCCTCTTAATTAATATGCATACTGCAACTATACAGAACCATATGGTTCCGAAAAGGTAGCATTATTTTATGGAATCGATATAGTATTAATAAATTTGTGGTAGGCATAACGGAAAAAGTACGGTAAAATAGTTAGAGTGCAGAAAGTATTTTTCCAGAATAAAACAAGAAGGGGGAGGTAATGTCCGAAGTAAAGAATAAGAAAAAGAAATCCAGCATTATTCAGGTCAGTATTGGTGTTCTGGCAGTTATTCTGGCTATCCTTATTATCATAATGATGGGAATTGTCTCAGATATTCAGGGAACGGCCCGTATTGTAAATTATACCGGTTTAGTCAGGGGAGAGACACAGAGACTCATAAAACTGGAGCTTTCCACGCAGCAGGAAAATGAGATGATCCATGATATAAGAACTTTTATTGACGGTTTGCGAAATGGAAATGATGAATTAAATCTTGTACGTCTCAATGATGTTGATTTTCAGAATAAAATGCAGGAACTGGATGATAAATTCTCTGACCTGTATAAGAAAATTTATCTTGTGAGGTTCAAAGGAGCCAGAAACACAGATATTATTCCGGAAAGTGAGGAGTTTTTTGTGATTTGCGATGAAGCAACAGGCCTGGCTGAAAAATATTCGCAGAAAAAAGCCACATCCTTATCATTGCTTGAGAAATATATCACAGCAGATATTGTTGTATTGATGCTGCTGATCGGATATGAATTCATCAAAGCAATACAATATGCTGCAATGAATCGTTTACTGCAGCGAAAGGTATATCTGGATGATGCGACGGGACTTCCGAACAAAAATAAATGTGAAGAATTACTGAGTGAGGAAGAACCGGATGCAGATACCGGTGTCTGCAGTTTTGATCTTAATAATCTCCGGCGTATTAATGACAGCAGAGGTCATGAAGCTGGTGATGCCTATATCCGTAGATTTGCCATCTGCCTGCGGGCTTCCATGCCGGCAGAGCAGTTTGTGGGAAGAGCAGGTGGAGATGAGTTTCTTGCAGTTACCCATGGACTGGACAGGGAACAGATGACACAGTGCCTTGAAAAGGTGCGCAGAGATATGAGAGAGGAATCCAAAGTGTATCCGGATACTCCCCTGAGCTATGCAGCAGGCTTTGCACTGGCCGGCGATTTTCCCAGAAGTACAATGAGAGAACTGTTTAACTGCGCAGACAAAAACATGTATATCAATAAGAATCATGTAAAAAGGGAAGAAGCTGCTGCAGAAAAGCATCAGGGATATCAGCTGTTAAAGCTGCTTAATCAGCATGGCAGTAATTTCTCGGATTGTCTGTACTGTGATGCCAGGATGGATACTTATCGGGCAATCCGTTCCAGTGAAAATTTTTTCCTGGCCTCTGATGGTGCATATTCCGGAGCAGTGGAACAGATCATAGAGGAACAGGTTGAAAAATCCAGTCAGGCAGATATCCGCGAAGGACTGCAGATTTCGGAACTTCAAAAGAAGATGCATACGAAGAAAGATGTTCTGGAATATGAGTATAATATCGGAAAACAGGGGGCATATAACCGCCTGACACTGATTCCGGTGGACTGGGATGAGGACAAAAAGCTGCATCATTTTCTTCTGGCATTTGAAACCATCCGAAAGACTTCTGAGGGTCAGACAGGTGCAAAAGAGCAGCTTCAGCTCTATTATGAACAACTGAAACAGTCAATCCTGGAAAATGACAGCTATGTGGATGCGCTTCTGGAATTGTCAGATGTGATCTATACAGTAAATCTGACAAAGGATGCTCTGGAAAGAAGAATCGTACTGAATGGAAAAGAACAGAAGAGCCGGGAACTTTTTATGGACTACCCACTTCCATGTTCTTATCGGGATTATTGCTGGGAATATGAGAAAAAAATCACCCAGGAAACAATTGCCGGTTACTGCATGACAGATAACTGTGAAAAACTTCGTAAGAGGTTTGAGAACGGAGAAACAAATATGTCTGTGGAATATTGTGCCCGCGAAGATGATGGAAGTATCCGCTGGGTACAGAAAACAGTTCTTATGACCAGGATGGTGGTGTTTGATACAGAAATCCTTGCGGAGGTGCCTATGATTTATGCGATCATTCTGCTGCAGGATACCACACAGAGACATGAACGGGATGAGCAGGAACAGGCACGCCTTCAGGCCGCCTTCAATGAGATGCGTGCTGAAAGCAGGGCAAAAACGAATTTCCTCAGCCGTATGAGCCATGATATCAGGACACCTCTGAATGGTATTATTGGTCTGTTAAAGATTGACGAGACTCATTTTGAGGATAAGGAACTGATACAGGAAAATCATAAAAAGATGAAGATAGCAGCGGATTATTTGCTTTCCCTTATCAATGATGTTCTGCAGATGAGTAAAATAGAGGAAGGTCATATTGTTCTGACTCATGAATATATCTGTCTCAAAGATCTGGTTTATGAGATTGAGAGTATTATCACTCACAGGGCAGCAGATGAGGACATTCAGTGGATTTATGAGAAAAATAAGGAGGATATTCCCTATCCTTATGTCTATGGAAGCTCACTGCATCTTCGCCAGATTTTTCTGAATATCTATGGAAACTGTATTAAGTATAACCAGCCGGGAGGAAAGATTACTACGGTAATGGAGGCTGCAGATGTACAGGATGGGATCTGTACATACAGATGGACGATTTCTGATACAGGTATAGGGATGAGTCCGGAGTTCCTGAGTCATATTTTTGATCCGTTCTCACAGGAAAAAACAGATGCCCGTAGTGTTTATCAGGGAACCGGTCTGGGAATGGCGATCACTAAAGGCTTGATTGAGCAGATGAATGGAAGTATTGAAGTGACAAGTCAGGTGGGAGTTGGATCTGTGTTTGTCATTACCATTCCCTTTGAGATTGCCCAGGAACAGAAAAAGGATGAGGAAATTGCTGAGAAATATGATATTCGTGGACTGCATCTGTTGGCAGCCGAGGATAATGAGCTTAATGCTGAAATCATAGAAATGCTGCTGACAGATGACGGTGCGAAGGTTACAGTTGCAAAAAACGGCAGACAGGCGGTGGAGCACTTCGAAAATAATCCTCCGGGAACCTTTGATGCCATATTGATGGATGTCATGATGCCTGTTATGGATGGTATTGCAGCAACAAAAGCCATACGTGCCATGGACAGGGCAGATGCAAAAACAATTCCGATTATTGCAATGACTGCAAACGCATTTGAGGAAGATGCAAAAAGGTGTCTCGCAGCCGGCATGACCGCACATCTGGCAAAACCATTTCAGATAGAAGATGTGGAGAAAACCATTGTGGAGTGCTGTGGAAAGTGATGCCATATGCAAAGTCTGCTGCCATGAGTAAATTATCATAAATAGAGTAAAAAGTCTGAATGACGAAAATATGAGCAGAGAAAGACGTGAGCCACAGAAATGTGGCTTGCGTCTTTTTTGGCAAAGGTAAAAAAATGTATATGTTTTGTCATAATCTGACGTATGGAAAAAGAAAGCAGGGATTGTTATTATATTGTTAACAAAAGAAGTACTTCTAAAATAACAAAAGGACAAAGCAGGTAAGGTAAAAGAAAGGAGTTTTTATGAGGAAAAAGATGATTAGCCTGATGATGACAGTCGCTATGGGGACAGTCATGATTAGTGGAGCAACAGTTGTAAAAGCGGATTCAGACGAAAAAGAAACCGTTAAATTAGCGGTGTGGTCTTCTGGAGCAGCAGATAATTTTCAGAAAGGTGCAGATGAATTTAATAAGCGCCAGGATAAAATTAATTTTGTAGTTGAAATGCAATCAGGAGATTATAGCCAATATCTTGGAGCAAAGGTGGCATCTAATGATCTTCCGGATATGTTTTTCCTGAATCCATATGCACAGGTGCAGCAGTTTGCAGCAACAGACAGAATTGTGGATTTGAGTGAGGAAGGATTTGCAACAAAGATTTATGATTCTGTAAAAGATGCATGCAGCTATGATGGAAAAATTTATGCGTATCCAATGGCTCTGGAAATGTTGGGAGTTTATTATAATCAGGAGTTATTTGAAAAGGCCGGAATTACAGAAGTACCGAAAACATTCTCACAAATGAAAGAAGTATGTGAAAAACTTCAGGCAAGTGGTATTACACCATTTGCAGCCACCTATAAAGATGCATGGACATTGAATCATTTATTTAGCTGTCTGCAGGGAGCCGCAGTTGGAGATTATGAGTCATGGGTTGCAGATATGAATGCAGGAAAAGGAAGTTTCAGGAATGATAATTCTTCACTTGAATTTGAGTTTATGGATATGATGAAAGAAAATTCCGGTGGAAATTATATGGATGCAGATTCCACATCAGGCTTTAATGCATTTGCATCAGGTGAAGCTGCTATGATTGTGACCGGAGAATTTTCTCTTCTGAATGCACAAAGTATTAATCCGGATTTACAGGTTGGTCTGTTTGGAGTACCACTCACAGAAAATGAGGAAGATGCAAAACTTGATGTAGATGTAGGAATTTGTATTGCAGTAAATCAAAATACTCCACATCTGGATGCAGTGCGTGAGGTTCTGAATTATCTAAGCGATAACACAGATGAAAACGGATGGATGCATTATAGTGCTGATTCAATGGGCGCAGCACCACCTGCAATGGATTTTACAATGTCAACAGAATATCAGTATTTCGAAGATTATAAGAATTATATGTCAAATAACCAGACAAAACCATGGGTATACTCACAGCTTGAGTCCGGCGCTGGCGATATGATTGGGCCGGTAATTCAGGGATATTTTGCCGGAACAACGGATATGGATACTACTTTAGATCAGTTAGATTCGAAATTTTCAGAGCTTCTTGAGTAAAGTAAAATCGGGAAAGATATAAGTGGTAACAGAAGCTTCTGCAGAAATGTTGCAGAAGCTTTTGTTATCAGAAAGGAAGATAATTTTATGTTGGATTGTTGTAAAAAAAATAAATGGTTTTATTTTGGTCTTACGATTCCGTCAATGTTATTATATGTTCTTGCACTTGCAGGTCCATTGCTTTTAGGAACACTTCCGGCGTCTTTTTATAATTGGAATTTGATAAAAGGAAATAAAGATTTTGTCGGTCTGGGAAATTACACTAAGCTTCTTGGAGACGAGACATTCATTCATTCTGTGGTATTTACTTTAATTCTGGCGGTAATATCAATTTTAATGTCAAATCTGATTGGCTTTGTAATAGCATATTTTTTAGATTCAAATGTACGGTGTAAAGGCGTAATACGTTCTTTATTTTTTATTCCTAATATTATCAGTGGTGTAATGGTTTCTTTTGTATGGTCTTTTATTTTTACAGGAGCCATTCCAAATCTGGCCAAAATTTTGCACGTAGATGCATTGGCTAATATCAGCTGGTTTGGAAATGCAGGTACTGCGGCTTTTACAGTTATTTTAGTAACAACATGGCAGTCTACCGGTTTTCTTATGATGTTATACATTACAGGATTGCAGACAATACAAAAAGATGTGTTGGAAGCAGCTGTTCTGGATGGATGTACAGGAATTAAGAAAATTATTTATATCCAATTGCCATTGTTAATGCCGACAATTACAATTAATCTCTTTGTATCAATTGCAGGAGCTTTCAAAGCATTTGACATTCCGTTATCACTGACTGGTGGAGGTCCGGCAAATAGTACACAGACAATTGCACTGAATATATATAATGATGCATTTGGTTCGTTTAAAATGGGATATGGCTCTGCAAAATCTATAATACTGTTTTTACTGGTAGGTATTATTGCATTGATTCAGCTTAAGATTACTAGAAAAAGGGAGGTACAGATGTAAAGTGGAAAAAGAAGGAATGAATAAAACAGTAGTTTTAAAAAGTATTTTGTGGCTGTGCCTTGGAATTATCTTTATACTTCCGGTTTTTCTTATTATCATGAATGCGTTTAAACCGAATAATGATATATTAACCTCGTTTATCTCATTTCCCAAAAGTTTATATCTGGAAAATTTTTCTGAAGCAATGCGGATTATGAACTTTTGGACAGTATTTCGCAATACGCTGTTTGTGACGGTATGTACTGTCATAGTTGCCAGTGCCGTGTCTTTTATGAGTGCATATGGAATTTCACATCTTCCTCAAAAGACAGGTGACAAATTATACACATTGTTTGTAGTAGGACAGATTATTCCGTTTCATGCAGTTATGATTGCAATTTCTATGTTATCTACAAAACTGGGACTGACTAATACGCATTTAGGACTGATTATATTTTATAGTGGGTTTTATACATCGTTTGGTGTTATGACATATGTTGGTTTTCTGAAGAGTGTGCCAAGAGAGTTGGAAGAGGCTGCTGCAATTGACGGTGCGGGACCTTTCAGAACAATGGTGCAGATTATTTTGCCACTGGTAAAATCCACAACAGTGACAATTGGCATTTTGTTTTTCCTTTGGACATGGAATGATCTGTTACTTCCGAGTATTATGATCAGCGATGTGAACCTTCGTACAATTACAGTTAATTTATATATGTTTAAATCTTCTACTAATGCTCAATGGAATCTTTTGATTGCAGGATTAGTTGTAAGTATGATACCAATTATAATTATTTATATTGTAGGACAGAAACATATTACAAGCGGTTTAACAGCGGGTGCAGTAAAATAAAAAAGACAGGAGAAGTAAAGATGAGTACATTTTATGAAGATAATATGAACATAAAAAAGATAAATGGTTTTACACTTCAGCAGGTATCAAGGGATGTATGGGCAATTGATGAGTTTGGTATAGATATTATGTATTTGATTATTGGAACGGAAAGAGCCTTATTGATTGATACTGGCATTGGAATAGGAAATATACGGTCAGTAGTAGAAACAATGACTCATCTGCCTTATGATGTAGTAAATACGCATCATCATTATGATCATGTGGGTGGAAATGGGCGCTTTTCAATGGTTTATGCACATAAAAAAGCAATTCCGGTTATTCAGGAACAGAATAATCTGCAGTCACGTAAGGAATTTTTCCGTTCACAGGAAGCCCGTCCAGAATACAATTATGAAGCAAGCCTGGAATTTGATGCATCAATTATGGGTGACTTTGAGATGAAAGGAATAGAAGAAGGATTTGTTTTCCATCTTGGAAATAGAGATTTGGAGGTTTTGGATACACCAGGACATACTAAAGATGGAATTTGTTTATTAGACAGAAAATACAGATTACTATTTTCCGGAGATACTGTTGTAAGTACGCCAGTATTGATGTTTGATACGTTTTCTGATACAATGAGTACATATCTGGAATCATTGAAAAAATTATCTCAATTAAGAAATTCATATGAACTTATTTTTCCGGGTCATTATCTTCGACCAATCGGAAGCATCTATATAGATGACCAGATTTCCTGTATTCAGGAAATATTAGAAAAGCATTTGCTTGGAGAAAAAGAAGAGTGTGGTATGACAAAGAGCGAAGTGTATTTTTACCAAAAGGCTTTAGCTTCTGTGTTATATACAGAAGATAGAATCTGCTGAATCAATCTCCGGTATAGACGCATGATATATGCGCTATACCGGGGATTCCTGTTTGTAAGAGAGGTACTAAAAAGAGATGAAGGAAAAAAAAGGACGATTATATAAGTTTTATGGAAAATTAACGATTCGAAATAAATTACTTATTTCCTGTCTCCCATTTGTTGTTTTAGGATATTTTTTAATTTTTTATAGTACTACAGTTATTATGTTTGATCAGATGAAGCAGATGGTATATGATCAGACAGAACAGAATGTTATGGAAAAAAAGAAGCTGGTTAATACATTATTAGATAATTATAATCAGGCTACCATAAAATTTTTATATTATACAAATGAAGTGCAGGAATATTTAAATACCCGTCAAAGTGTATTAAGTGTTGAAGAGCAGGAAAAACTGACTGATATGATTTCTTATCAGATAGGATCTCTTATTACAAATAATCAGGATGCGTTAATGAATGTGTGTATTTATAATAAGTTTAACGAATTATATATTAATAATGCAATTTATTATAATACAATAGAACAGACAAATGATTTTGCAGAAATACTGAAAGAAGCAGCAGAAGAAAAGCATGGAAAGCCGGTGCTTCGTATAAATCCCGTGAGGAAAAATATGATTACTTTTGCAAGAAATATCTACGTTCCCCAAATAGAAAAAAGTGATGAAAAAATCGGATTTCTGATGATGGATATTGACAAAACGGGTATGGAAAAAATCATACAGACAGGAGAGGATAGAGATGTGAACGCTATTCTCATATTGGATTCAGAAAATAATATTCTGGTTAATGGTTCAAATTTATCTGATGATAAATGTAAAACCATTTTGAAAGAACCATCTGGAAATTATAAAATTATCAGATATAATCTTCAATATGATGGGTGTAGTCTTGTAGGAATTTTGGATAAAAATCTGCTTTTTAAGAGTGTATATAAAATTTTCTTCAAAGAGATGGTGATGATTTTGGCTGCAATTTCAATTATTTCAATTGCATTATTCATAACTGCGGCTAAAATTGCAGAACAGATTCAGAAATTTATTGTAAAATTACGTCAGACTACAGAGATAAATTCCAATGCGTATGTTGAGGTTGATTCCAATGATGAATTTAGAGAACTGGCAAATGTTTATAATGCGATGTTGGAAAGAATTGACTTGCTGATTCAGCAGGTATATAAACAGCAGTTGTTAATGAAAGATGCCCAGATTGAATCTCTTCAGGCTCAGATTAACCCACACTTTCTATATAATACATTAGACTGTATTAATAGTCTTGCTGATATGGGTAAGACTACGGAAGTTAAAAAGACGGTAACATCTCTTGGAAGCATTATGAGAATGTCTATTAAAGGGGCACAGTTTTTAAAGATTGAAGAAGAATTAAAGTATGTAAATCAATATTTGTATATTCAGAAAATGCGCTTTCAGGAACATATTATCTGTCTGGTAGAAATACCGGAACAATTATATGAATATTACATTCCAAAGCTGATGATACAGCCGCTTTTGGAAAATGCAATTGTCCATGGGGTTTCAGAATTGAAAGAAACAGGAATGATAGCAGTAACCGGGAAGGAAACGGAAGATGCAATTTATATTACTGTAAAAGATAATGGAAATGGGATGCCGGAAACTATTATCAGACAGCTGGAAGAAATAAGAGAAAATGGAATACTGAAAGAGAAGGAACACATTGGTATCTTTAATATTCAGCAAAGACTTTTGCTGCTGTACGGAAAGGAATATGGTTTGACTGTGGAACATGTAAAGCCATCGGGGACAGCAGTAACCATCTGTATTCCCAAAACAAAGGGGGAAAAAGGATATGAAAGTGGTAATTATAGATGATGAACCATTGATATCAGACAAATTAAAAAGGATCATGGAAACGGGACTACGGGGTATGCATACGGTTTGTGCTTTTACAGATGCACAGATGGCATTGGATTATATTGAACAGGAAAAACCTGGGGTTATTTTGACAGATATTCGTATGCCGGGCATCACTGGAATCGATCTGGCAAAGCAGATCAATCAAATGGATTATGGAGCAAAAATTGTTTTTCTGACTGGATATGCAGAGTTTGAATATGCCAGATATGGAATAGAGTATAAAGTTTTTGACTATCTTTTAAAGCCCGTAGATGAACAGGAAGCAATCAAGTGCTTAAATCGAGCGATTAGTGCATTTCATGCAGAACAAAAACATACGGAAATGTATCAGATTTTCCAGGATTATTTTGTTAAAAATCAGGAGCTGATCAGACAACAATTTGTGGAAAAACTCTTTTTTCAACCTGTAATTTTTTCAGAAAAACAGATGGAACTGCAAAAGCAGAAGCTGCGGATTGCAATAAACGGATATAGAGTGGTGGCTGTTACATATGACAGGAATCATATGCCTTTGGAAGAAGAGAGCTATTACAGTTATATAATCCATGAATTTTTTCTGAAAAAATTTAAAGAGATACTGGCACTGGAACATGGTGGTATCTTTTATATGATCTGGCCAACAGAAGAAAAGACACTGTGGAAATTCTGCAGTAAATTAGAGCTGATCAGAAGAGAACTGGCCCAGTTGCAGCCACTGGATTGTATGATAGCTGTCAGCCATTATTCTGAAAATCTGTCTGATATTCAACAGATGAAAAAGGAAGTGTTGAAATGTCTGGAATACGGAAAAGATACGGGATGTACGCAGTTGCTTTCATATCAGGATTTACCGATGGAATATAAGGAAAATGACTTTTTCGATGTTACAGAAGCAATTACAGAACTGATCAGATATCTTCGATCCGGTAATAAGAAAAAAATATTCGAACAGATGCAGAAGATTATCAATGAGACAGAGAAAGAGACAGAAAAATATTTTAACAATATCATGGAGTTGATAGGTGCCAATATATTTTTATTTCTTTCAGGAATTCCATTGGATAAGGAAAGCAAAAATAAGATTACGGAATCATTTGAGCAACAGATTCATGTACAATCGGAAAGAAAGACAAAAGCAGACTATATGAAATATTGGCTGGAGTATATTGCAGATAATATTCAAAGTATGCATAATAATGATCAGAATCAGCTAATCCAGCAAATTTATAAATATCTGAATGATAATTTTTCACAACCAATCGGTCTGACAAATGTTTCAGAACATGTAAACAGAAATCCTTCGTATATCAGTCGTTTTATCAAACAGGCTACCGGAAGAAAATTTTCTGAAATTCTTGCAGAACTGCGTTTGGAGGAGGCAAAAAAATTATTACGTTCGTCTAATTTAAAGATTACTCAGATAGCAGAACAGGTAGGATATCCCAATCTACAATATTTTACCCGGGTTTTTACTGGACAGATGAATATGACACCGGCAGAATATCGGAAAATTACAACTTATTTTTAAGTATTACTATGTTGCAACTTTGTATAGTATTTTATAAGTATAAGGATAGTCGACTTTATAATGACGATTTTGCAACGCTACATACAAATAAATATAAAGGCAAATGCAGCCTCTATATCTGTAAGCAGGAAAAAAGAGATATAGGGGTTGCATTTATTTTTTTATTGAATCAAATAAGCACTTTGCGTGATTGCGAAAAGCAATGAGCAGTGAGTGGGGACTTAACGTATAGAAATAAAGGTAGTTAAGAAAAGTAGTTCACGTTTTTATATAAAAACGTGAAAATATTATAAATAAAAGCTCATAAAACGTGAATAATAGATTGACAAAAGCTCATAAAACGTGATAACTTTGAAAAAAGGAGGGGGTTTTATGTATTTAAAAAGAAAGATAGATGAGTACCTGCTGGAGTGGAAAAAAAATGAAGAAAGACTTCCGTTAATTATAAAAGGTGCAAGGCAGATTGGAAAAACGGAATCTATTAATCATTTTGCAGAACAAAATTACAGTAATATTGTGAGTATTAATTTTGTTCTGGAACCTAAATATAAAACAATATTAAGTGACGGATATGCTGTTGAAGATATTATAAAAAATATTTCTATGATAGATACATCAAAAAGATTTATAGCAGGTGACACTGTGATTATTTTTGATGAATTACAGGAGTTTCCGGATATTGCAACTGCTCTGAAGTCATTCAGGATAGATGGAAGATTTGATGTCATATGCAGTGGTTCTTTGCTTGGAATCAATTACAGAAAAATTCATAGTAATAGTGTGGGATATAAAACAGATTATGAAATGTTTTCGATGGATTTTGAAGAATTTCTGTGGGCAAAAGGATACTCAGAGAAGCACATTGAAGATATCCTGAAACATATGAAGACAAGAACTCCATTTTCAGAAACCGAATTATCAGTTTATAAGAAATTGTTTTTGGAATATTGTGTACTTGGCGGTATGCCTGCAGTAGTAAAAGTATATATTGAAAAAAATCTTTTTACAGATACTCTGGAAATCCAGAGACAGATCCAGATGGATTATGAAGAGGATATCAGAAAATACGCTGAAGGTCTGGATCAGACTAAAATTGTAAGTGTCTATCGGAACGTACCTGTACAGCTTGCAAAAGAAAATAAAAAATTTCAATTAAGTAAAATAGACAAAAAAGCCAGAAGTCGAGAATATATGGGATGTATAACCTGGCTCGAAGATGCAGGTGTGATTTCTGTATGTTATTGTCTACAGTATCCGGAGCTTCCATTAAAGGGAAACTATGATGACTCAAAATTCAAAATCTATTATCCAGATACAGGATTGTTGATTGCTTCATTAGATGAGGAAGCACAAGAAGATCTTCGGGCGAATAAAAATCTTGGAGTATACAAAGGTGCTTTATATGAAAATTTTGTAGCAGAGGCGTTTGTGAAACAGGGGCTTGGACTATATTACTATAAAAAAGAAAATGCTACCTTGGAAGAAGATTTTTTTGTAAGAACAAAGGATGAGTTGATTCCGGTAGAAGTGAAGGCGAACAGGAACCGGTCTAAGTCATTGAGGCAATTGATATCCGGTGATTCTTATGGAGATATTCATTGGGGAATAAAACTTGCAGACAGCAATGTTGGAATAGAAGACGGGATTTATACATTTCCATATTTCTGTACGTTCTTATTAAAACGATATCTCAGGGGAAAATGATAGCTATGTGGAGGCGAATAATACAGTAAAAAAATATTGATTCACGCAGAAACAGATAGTAAGTTGACTCTTGTTCCGGTAAAAATATAAAAATCAATAGTTTTGGGATTGCAATCTAAAAACTATTGATTTTTATATCGCTTTTGGAATATAATTAGTAAAAAAGAAGGGAGCATTATTATGATTATAGAAAGAAAAGAATATTTAGAAAAACTGATAGCCTGGAAAGATAAGCAGTTGATTAAAATTGTTACAGGTGTACGACGTTGTGGAAAATCTATGCTTCTGGAAATTTATCGCAATTATTTAAAAGAGCATGGGATTGAGGAAGAACAGATTATTTCTATTAATTTTGAATAACTGCGCGTCGCATTCTCGTTACTTCAGCCTGCAAATAAAAAGTCA
>NZ_JAJDML010000051.1:0-26270 GCF_020594215.1 Blautia sp. DFI.1.216 | reverse complement strand
TCAGTATCCTATTTTCATTATAGGCTGAGATAAGCTTTCATGATTCGTTGACAATCGAATAGACAGCACAACAGGTACATAACCCATGTATGAGCGAATATGAAACGCCGCGAAGATGGAGCAGTCAGGGAGGTGATGAAAAGACTTCTTCGGAGCAATCTACGATTTCATAAAACGGATTGTGGCAGATTCGGCGCGATGACTGCATGGGGGCTTAAAGATACTTCCTCACGGCCCGCCAAAGACTTGGGGGGAACCCTGCGGCACACTTACATTACCAATCTTCTCTATGCTGGTGTTGATCCAAAGACCGTCCAATACGTTACTGTGAACGAAGTGAACAGTAACCAAAAGTTTGACTTGATTCGAAAAAGTATATTGAGTATATTGCAAACAAAAAATGCATATGATATAATGCCAGTAGGCAAAATGATAAGGTTAAATTCATTTATAACACAGCAAAAGCCCCAGAGTTGCGACCTCTGAGGCTTTTTTATTCCGTTTGGGCAGGGTGGCTTATTCCCCTAGGCTGGCTACCAGCTGTTATTTTCTATCCAACCATTTGCAAATGTAGTAGGCGATTACACTTGCCAAGATAGAAAGCATAAATGATAAGATCATATCCATTTACAACACACCCCCTTTCTGCACCTGTCTAGGGGTGGTAGCTCAACTATTATATCATAGAACAATGCGTACAGAAAGACTATACTTGAAATATATACTGGGATAGTGGTGTGTGAACAGTAACAAATATGTTACAATTAAGTCTGTAATTATTATTAGTCTTTGACATTCCCGCATCTTTTTGATACTATAGAATCAGTAAAAAACTAGCAGACCTCCCATGGGAGAAATCCTATGGGAGGTTTTTGTAACGAGGTGAGGTGTATAATGAAAAAAGAAAACAATTCTGCACATAACCATAACAGAGGAAGCTTTTCCGGAAGGATTGGTTATGTGCTGGCAGTTGCAGGTTCTGCAGTAGGACTGGGAAATATCTGGAGATTTCCATATCTTGCAGCGAAATATGGAGGCGGAATTTTCCTGCTGATCTATATTCTTCTGACTGCATCATTTGGTTATGTGCTGATCATGTCAGAAACAGCTCTTGGACGAATGACCAGAAAGAGTCCGGTAGGTGCATTTGAGCATTTTGGAAAAACGAAATCATTCAAAATCGGCGGATGGTTAAATGCAGTGATTCCAATGCTGATTGTTCCTTACTACAGTACGATTGGCGGATGGGTAATTAAGTACCTTGTGGAATATTTCAAAGGAAATGTCCAGGCAGTAGCGGAAGACGGATATTTTGGAAACTTTATTTCCGACTCCTGGCAGGTGGAACTCTGGTTTCTGGTATTTGCGGCGCTTGTATTCATCATCATTCTCGGTGGTGTACAGAACGGTGTAGAGAGAATGTCAAAGATCATGATGCCGGTTCTGGTAGTTTTGGCAGTCGTGGTTACAATCTATTCTGTCACACGTCCGGGTGCTGTTGAAGGTGTGAAATATTTCCTGATCCCGAATGTGAAAAATTTCTCCTGGATGACAGTAGTAGCAGCGATGGGACAGATGTTTTATTCTTTGTCCATTGCAATGGGAATCCTGTATACTTACGGTTCCTATGTCCGTAAAGATATGGATATCGAGAGATCTACCACACAGGTTGAGGTTTTCGATACAGGTATCGCAATCCTTGCAGGTCTGATGATCATCCCGGCGGTATTTTCATTTTCCGGTGGAAATCCTGAAACACTTCAGGCAGGACCATCTCTGATGTTTATCACATTGCCAAAAGTATTTGCAAGTATGGGATTTGGTACTGCAACAGGAATCGTATTCTTCATACTTGTATTACTTGCAGCCCTGACAAGTGCAGTTTCCCTGATGGAAACCAGTGTTTCCACATTCATGGATGAACTTCACTGGAGCCGTAAGAAATGCTGCGGTCTGATGGTCGTGATCATGATTGTACTTGGAACCGCATCTTCCATGGGATATGGACTTCTGGATTTCATTCGTATCTTTGGAATGAACTTCCTTGACTTCTTCGATTTTATAACAAACTCAGTAATGATGCCGCTGGCAGCACTTGCAACCTGTATTCTGATTCTTCGTGTTGTTGGTATTGATGGAATGGTAAAAGAAATTGAACAGTCTTCTCCATTCCGCAGAAAGAAACTGTACAGAGTATTTATCAAATACTTTGCACCGATTTGTCTGATCATTATTTTGCTGAGTTCTATTGCAAATGTTTTGGGAATTATCAGTATGTAAAAAATATATGACTCTTTTTACAAAGAATGCAGCATGGATCAACTGCAAGACAAGAGAAGAAGCAACTGCACAGTTCACCAGGAAGAATGGCTGGTAGGCAAACATGGTAGGAAATCTGCCAATGAATGTGTGAAATGTGGTAAGTGCGAAGAAGTATGTCCGCAACACATTAAGATCAGAGATGAGCTGGAGAAAATTGCAGCAGAACTTTTGGAGTAAATTGCTATAGATAAGAGTAGAAAAGAGGAGTGAAACATGAAATTCGATAAAGAGAAAATGCGCTTATACGCAATAACGGACCGTCACTGGCTTAATGGGCGGAGCCTTAAGGAAGTGGTAAAGGAGAGTCTGGATGGAGGCGTAACCTTTCTGCAGCTCAGAGATAAAAATTCAGATGATGAAACTTTCCTGCAGGAAGCAGCTGAACTTCAGGAATTATGCAGAGATTATAAGGTACCTCTGATCATAAATGACAATGTGGAAATTGCTTTGAAGATGAATGCAGATGGTGTTCATGTAGGGCAGAGTGATATGGAAGCAGGTGCTGTGCGTGAGAAACTTGGACCGGATAAAATCCTGGGAGTTTCGGCACGAACGGTAGAGCAGGCATTGCTTGCACAGGAGCGTGGTGCAGATTATCTGGGGGTGGGTGCAGTATTTGCAACCGGTTCAAAAGCAGATGCGGCAGAACTTCCCCATGAAACACTGAAGGCAATCTGTGAAGCGGTATCTATCCCTGTGGTGGCAATCGGAGGGATCACAGCAGAAAATATATCTCAGCTAAAGGGAACAGGGATTTGCGGTGTGGCAGTGATCAGTGCCATTTATGCTCAGAATAACATTAAAGAAGCAGCAGAAGAACTGAAAGAGGCAGTAGATAAGATTGTATTATAGAAGAAATGAGAGGAAGACAATTATGAGAACTGCACTGACGATCGCAGGAAGTGATTCCAGCGGAGGCGCCGGAATCCAGGCAGATATTAAGACAATGATCACAAATGGTGTATATGCAATGAGTGCCATTACCGCATTAACTGCACAGAATACAACCGGTGTACAGGCAATATTAAATGTAACACCGGAATTTCTGGGGCAGGAACTGGATTCTGTTTTTCAGGATATTTATCCGGGTGCGGTAAAAATCGGAATGGTATCAGATAAAGATCTGATTCATGTAATAGCAGAGAAACTGAAACAATATAAAGCGGAAAACATTGTTGTGGATCCTGTTATGGTTGCAACAAGCGGTGCCAAGCTGATCAGTGATGATGCAGTGGAGATATTGAAGCAGGAACTGTTTCCACTGGCTGATGTGCTTACTCCGAATATTCCGGAGGCAGAGGTTCTGGTTGAAATGTCAGTGACCAATGCAGAGGAAATGATAGAGGCTGCCGGAAAGATTTCTGAGACATATCATTGTGCAGTACTTTGCAAAGGCGGACACAGCATTAATGATGCAAATGATCTGCTTTACTATGATGGAAAATATTGCTGGTTTGAAGGAAAGCGTATCGATAATCCAAACACACATGGAACAGGCTGTACGTTGAGCAGTGCCATTGCTTCCAATCTTGCAAAGGGATATGACCTGCAGACTGCTGTAAAACGTTCCAAACAGTATATTTCAGGAGCACTGGCGGCAATGCTTGACCTGGGAAAGGGAAGTGGCCCTATGGATCATGGATTTGCAATCCGAAATGAATATGTGAAAGAAAGTGAAAAGTGAGAATAGCTATGGAAGACAATAAAAAGAAAGGCCTCGGAATGGTTCTGGAAGGTGGAGGTATGCGGGGACTGTATACAGCCGGAGTTCTGGATGAGCTGATGGAGCAGGGGATTTATGCAGATTCTACAGTTGGCGTTTCCGCCGGTGCAATTTTTGGATGTAATTATAAGTCCCGCCAGATTGGACGAACCCTTCGTTATAATACCAGATTCTGCAAGGATAAACGATATATGGGATTGAAAAGCTGGATCACTACCGGCGATCTTTACAGCAAAGATTTTGCATATGGGGAGGTGCCCTGGAAGCTGGATGTTTTTGACACAGAGACATTTGCCAGATCACCCATGAAGTTTACGGTTGTATGTACAGATATTGAAACAGGAAAACCCTGCTATCAGGAATGCAGAATGGGAGACAGGCTGGATGTGGAATGGATGCGCGCATCAGCTTCCCTGCCACTGGCCGCCAGACCGGTAAAGCTGAATGGAAGAATGTATCTGGACGGAGGCATCTCAGATCCGATACCTGTAAACTGGATGCTTTCACAGGGGTATGAGAAAAATGTGGTAGTCTGTACCCGTCATCCGGGATACAGAAAAGAACATAATAAGCTGATGCCACTGCTCAGACTGAAGTTCAGGGAGTATCCGGAGCTTGTAAAGCTTCTGGATGAACGTCATATTCAGTATAATCGTATGCTGGATAAAATCGCATATCTGGAAAAAGAGGGCAGGATCCATGTTATCCGCCCGGACAGAGACATCAGTGCAAAACCGGTTGAGCGTGATCCCGCCCATTTAAAGGAGATTTATGAGGTGGGACGGAGAGTGATGAAAGCTGATATGGAGAAACTGAAGGCGTATTTGGCAGAGTAAAAACAGAGAAAAAACCATTACATAAAAACAAATTAAAAACAATTCTTTAACCGAATTAAGTGAGTTCCCTGCAGAGCAGTTATTCGGTGTAGAGATACGTAGCAATGTGGATTAAGAATCTGATAAGAAGAAAGATAGATTTGGAAAATTTTATAACCGAATCCATCTTTCTTTTTGTCTGTAAAAATGTTTTTAGTCTGAAAATCGAAGTGAGAATCAGTGAACAGGGGGAGGCAGACTCGTTTGATAAAATATAATGTATAACAGTATAAAACAGTTGACAACAGTTATGCACTGTTATATACTGTTTATAGATGGAGGAGAAACATATGCATATAATAATCAATAATTCATCCATGGTACCTATTTATGAACAGATCATAGACCAGATTAAGTCTGAGATTATCAGAGGAGAGTTACAGCCGGACACTGTATTACCTTCAGTACGCAGTTTGTCAAAGGAACTGAAGATCAGTGCCCTGACTGTGAAGAAAGCCTACGACAATCTGGAAGAAGAGGGATTTACCGTTACTGTTCATGGAAAAGGAACCTACGTTGCAGCCACAAATAAAAACCTGATGAGGGAAGAACAGCTCAAAGAAGTAGAACATGATCTGGAGCAGGCAATCATGAAGGGCAGAAGATGTGGACTGAACGATGAGGAAATCAGAAATCTTTTTGAAATGATCATGGAGGACTAAGACATGTTGAAAATCAGTCATTTGCAGAAACATTACAGAGGTTTTTCGCTGGACTGTTCTATGGAAGTACAGCCTGGGATGATTACAGGACTTATTGGAAGAAATGGTTCCGGGAAATCCACCACATTTAAAGCTCTGCTCGGCCTGATTCATCCGGATGGCGGAGAGATAGAGGTCTTTGGGAAAAAGGCAGAAGAGCTTAAGCCGGAGGATAAGCAGAAACTGGGAGTTGTTTTTGCAGATTCAGGCTTCAGTATGTATCTGACAGCAGCGGGCGTGGCAAATATCATGAAAAGCATATATCCGGATTTTGACAGAGATGAATTTCTGCAGCAGTGCAGGAGATTCAATCTGCCCACAGACAAGAAAATCAAAGAATTTTCCACTGGTATGAAAGCAAAGTTTAAAGTACTGGCAGCATTAAGCCATAAGGCAGAACTGCTGATTCTGGATGAGCCCACAGTTGGTCTGGATGTGATAGCCAGGGATGAAGTGCTGAACATGCTGAGAGAATATATGGAAGAAAATGAAAGCAGTTCTATTCTGATCAGTTCACATATTTCATCAGATCTGGAGAGTCTTTGTGACGATTTTTATATGATCCATGCCGGAAAAATTATCCTTCATGAGGATACAGATGTACTGCTGTCAGATTATGCAGTTCTTAAAGTTTCAGAAGAAGAGTATGAAAAACTGGATCAGCAATACCTTATTAAGATCCGGAAAGAGGCTTATGGATACAGGTGTCTGACAAACCAGAAACAATTTTATATGGAAAATTATCCGGATGTTGTAATTGAGAATGGAAAGATTGATGATCTGGTAGTGATGATGGAGGAACAGGTATGAAGGGATTATTTGTAAAGGATATAGAACTGATGAAACAGCAGAAACAGTTTTTTATCCTGGTTGTTGTAATGGAAGTCATCCTGAATCTGGCAGGAAGCGGGAGTGTCAGTTTTGCTACAGGATATTTTACGATTGTCACAGCAATTTTTGCCATTACGACTATAAGTTATGATGAGTTTGATAATGGTCTTGCGTTTCTTATGACCTTGCCGGTTACCAGAAAACAGTATGTGGCGGAAAAATATCTGCTGGGAGCAGGGCTTACGGCTGTAGCGTGGGGAATTGCAACGATAACGGGAGTAATCTGCAAAGGTGTGGCAGAACTTCAGGGGTGTCTGAGTGAGACTATCATTGGCAGCCTGATAGACATTCCACTGGCACTTCTTATGCTGGCGGTATCGCTCCCGCTTGTAATACATTTTGGAGCGGAAAAAGGACGTTATATTGCAATGGTCATGTGGGCTATTATATTTGCCGTAGTTTATATTCTGATAAAAACAATGGGACTTTCAGCAGACGCAGTCGATGCATGGCTGAATGGACTGAACCGGGGAATGGTATTGGCCGGAGTTGTATTATTTACAGTAATTGTATATATGGGATCTTTTTGGATTGGTGTCCGGCTTATGGAGAAGAAAGAATTCTGATGTGTATCGAATATGGTTGTAATTATAAAAGCAGTGTGCTAAAATTATATCAGCGTAATTGAATAGCTGTTAAGTGAACATTATCATACACAGATTTTGTGTATGATAATGTGAGAGGGAATCAGGTGAAATGCCTGAACGGTTGCGGCCACTGTATACAGAAAAAAGCGGGATTGTAATATGTCATTGCATAAATATGTGAGAAGGCGGAATCCGGCTGTCAGAGAGTATCTGGAAATATTTCTGATACAACATTCATGAACTGCTGAAGCATGGATGTTGTATCAGTTTTTATTTTATGGGAACTTTCTGTGATCTGTGAGTCAGGAAACCTGCCTGACAGCGTAAAGAAGGAGCTTCCGTAAAAAGTATCCGTTATTCTTATCACTTCTATTTTACTTTTTCTGAAGTCCCATCTTTTCGGTTACACGAACAGGTAAATAACATATACGAAAAGAGAGGAAGTCAAATGAAAAACAGGTATTTATCCACAAGAATCATGGCAATTATGATGGCAGCAGCTATGGCAGTTTCCGCAGCTCCGGCAGCTTTTGCAGCAGAGAGAGCAGACTCTGAGACAATCAAAGAGGACAATCAGCCGGCAGCAGATGCAGACTCTGATACACAGGAAGATGCAGACGCACAGGATTCAGCAGATGCAGATAAGACAGCAGACGCAGAAGGTACAAAGACAGAATATCCTCTGACCATCACAACCTATGATTATGATGGAAATGAAATCGAAACAACCTATGAAAAGGCACCGGAGAAAGTTCTTGCTGTATATCAGGGAAGCATTGAAACCATGCTTGCACTTGGTCTGGAAGACCGCCTGGTAGCTACAGCAGGTCTTGACAATGAAGTTCCGGATGAACTTAAAGATGCATTTTCAAAAACAAATTATCTTGATGAATTTACCCCATCCCTTGAGACTGTAACGATGTTGGAGCCAGACATGATCTTATCCTGGAGCTCCCTGTTTTCTGATAAAAATCTCGGAAATGTAACAGACTGGATCGACAAAGGCTGCAACACTTATTACAACACAAACACACGCCCTGACGGAGACAGAACTCTGGAAAATGAATTTACAGACATCTTAAATCTTGGAAAGATTTTTGATGTACAGGACAAAGCACAGGCAATCGTAGATGATGCAAAGGCAGTGATCGATAAAACTCTTACAGCAACAGCAGATGTAGAAGAGAAACCAAGCGTAATGGTTCTGGAACCTCTTGGAGAAGATATCACAAACTATGGTGCAAAGAGCCTTGGTGGAGATATGGTAACACAACTGGGTGCGACTCTGGCAAACCCGGATGCTTCTACAGCAGGAAAAGAAGATATCATTGCAGCAAACCCTGATGTGATTTTTGTTGTATACATGCCATATGCAGGTGATGATCCGGAAACTGTAAAAGAAAGCCAGCTTGCCGTTATCAAGGATGACGAAGCACTTCAGAGCCTTGACGCTGTAAAGAACGGTCGTGTTTATCCGATCATGCTCAGTGAAATGTACGCAAGTGCAACACGTACACAGGATGGTATTGAAACTTTCGCAAAAGGATTATATCCGGATGTGAATCTTGACTGATTGAGGACATAACAGTGAAAGAACAGGTTTCACAGACAAAAAAAGGCAGTGTGCTCAGGACATCCATGTATGTGGCAGTTCTTATCGGGCTTGCGGCATTTCTGATTTTTTCCATTCTTGCAGCAATCACTTTTGGAAATGCAGATCTGTCACTGAAAGATGTTTACAGTGTCATTGCATATAAATTGTTTCATATCAAAAGCCTGTCCGCCTATGCAGAAGGCGCAGTTCACGATGTTGTGTGGCTGATCCGGCTGCCCAGAGTCCTGCTGGCTCTGGCAGTTGGAATGGCTCTTTCCGTCTGTGGCGTAGTTATGCAGGCGATTGTCCAGAACCCACTGGCAGATCCGTATGTACTTGGTATTTCATCCGGTGCATCCCTTGGTGCAACACTGGCGATCATGCTTGGAGTTGGTGGATTTCTCGGTGGAAACTCAGTTGGTGTTCCTGCATTTATTGGTGCAATGGTCACTTCTTTTGCAGTAATTGCCATTGCAAACATGGGCGGAAAAGCTACTTCTGCCAAACTGATCCTTGCCGGAATGGCCGTCAGTGCGGTATGTTCTGCTTTTTCCAATTTTGTTATCTATATCACCAATGACAAAAATGCAGCAACAGAAGTAATGAAGTGGATGATGGGAAGCCTTGCAGGCGCAAGCTGGAGCAGAGTAGGTGTAATGCTTCCTGTTACATTGATCTGTGTAATTATTTTCTGGACGCAATATCGTAATCTGAATCTGATGCTGTTAGGAGATGATGTATCGATCACACTGGGAACTGATTTGCACAGGCTGAGAACTTTTTATTTGATCGTTGCTTCTGTAATGATCGGGTTTGCAGTATATTGTGCAGGTGTGATCGGCTTTGTAGGACTTGTGATCCCTCATGTGATCAGAATCCTTTTTGGAACAGACCACAGAAGATTATTGCCATTAAGTGCACTGCTTGGTGCATCGTTCTTGATCTGGTGTGATGTGGCATGTCGTGTGATCCTGAAGAATTCTGAGATGCCGATCGGTGTGTTGGTATCCATTATCGGTGCTCCGTGCTTTATTTATCTGCTTGTGCGGAAATCCTATGGATTTGGAGGTAGTAAGTAATGAAGATCACTACAGAAGATATTCAGGTTGGATTTCACGCCAGACAGATACTGAAGGGAATTTCCATAGAGTCAAAGGATAAGGAACTGGTAGGGATCATCGGACCAAACGGAAGCGGAAAATCTACATTATTAAAATGCATCTACCGTATCCTGAAGCCAGATGCAGGTGCCGTTTATCTGGACGGCGAAGAACTCCATTCCATGAGCGTAAAAAGCTCCGCCAGAAAAATGGCAGTTGTGGCACAGCACAATTACTACAACTTTGATTTTACCGTACGGGAAGTCGTGTTGATGGGACGTGCACCTCATAAGAAAGCATTGGAACGGGATAATGCAAAAGATTACCGGATTGTTGAAGAAGCACTGAAAACGGTACAGATGGATGCATTTGCGGATCGCACATTTTCTACGCTGTCAGGTGGAGAGCAGCAGAGGGTTATTCTGGCAAGAGCACTTGCACAGCAGACACCTGCACTGATCCTTGATGAGCCGACTAACCATCTGGATATCACACATCAGATCATGCTGATGGAACTGGTAAAGAAACTTAACGTAACTGTAATATCAGCTATCCATGACCTGAATATTGCGGCGGCATACTGCGATAAGATTTATGTATTGAAAGATGGTGTGCTGGAAGGATATGGAACTCCACAGGAAGTACTCACTCCGGAGCTGATCAAAAGGATTTACCGGGTAGATTCGGAAGTGGTAAATGACAGCCGCGGGAAGATGCATATTTTATTTTTATAATATGATATCAGGGTCAAAAGGTCAGAAAGTCGTTCGTGCTTGCACGATAAGACTTTGGAGCTTGGGACTCGTCAAACATGAGAAAGTAGCAATTTACATAGTAAATCAGAGGATTTCGAATGTTTGAGTATTGACAGGCCAGAGTCAGGAAAATTTTTGACTCTGGCCTGCTATATATGGAGGAAAAAGATGAATAAGATAGGAATTTTGACGTGTATTCATTCTAATAATGTATGCGCCAGAGTTGGATGCCTGGCAGCATTTCAGAACAGAACCGATTTCTTTCAGGATTATCCGGAAGATACCTGTCTGGCAGCAATGATGACCTGTAACGAATGCAAAGGCGTCAACCCGATAGAACCCATAGAAGACAAAGGAATCCTGGAAAAGATAGACAGACTGGTCAGTGAAAAAATCAGTACCATCCACGTAGGTGTCTGTCGTCTCCCGGATGGAAAGCATGAATGTCCAAGGATGACACAGATCTGCAATATGATAGAAGAACGTGGAATCAAAGTAGTCAGAGGGACACATAAGGAATAAAAAAGTTTCCATACGTTACTGTTCACTCCGTTCACAGTAACGTAGCCAAAATTCATTCCAGATTGCCTGCGGCAATGGAATTTTGGCATATTCATGCCAAAACACCTCGCAGAATAGTGGTGTGTGAACAGTAACTCCCATATAATTTATAAAATAAAAAGAATATAAAATGCCTTGAAAATAAGAGTAAGTAATGCTAACATAAGTATAAAGCATATTTCTCTTATATTTCAAGGCATTTTTGCCGTCTGATTATTCTAATCTCAATTCAGAAATCCATGCTTTTAATTCCAGTTAATTATGAAAAGCAGGAGCTGAGAAGTGATAAGAATAGCACAAAATGTTCTTTGACTCCTGCGGAAAACAGGAGGTATTGCCAATGGCAAAAAGAAAGAACAAAAAAATTATTGTGAAAAGAAACCGATTGAAAGGCAACACAGCAACTGCAAACCGTAAGTACAAAGATACAGTCTTCCGTATGCTGTTTTCAGACAGAAAGAATCTGTTGTCGCTGTATAATGCAATCAATGAAACTTCTTATACAGATGCTGCTCAATTAGAGATTGTGACACTTGAGAACGCAATCTATATGGGAATGAAGAATGATCTGGCGTTTATTATAAATACGAATCTGTTTCTGTATGAACATCAGTCTACGTATAACCCGAACATGCCTTTGAGAGACTTATTCTACATTTCCAGCGAATATCAGAAAATGGTGGATTGGAAGTCCTTGTATACCTCAACAAGACTGAGAATACCCACACCGAATTTTATCGTATTTTATAATGGAACAGAGAAAAAAGAAGATAGGTGGGTAGATTATCTGTCAGAATCGTATGAAAATATGTCAGGAGAACCAAATCTTGAACTAAAGGTCATCACATTAAATATCAATGTAGGGCATAATAAAAAACTAATGGAAGAATGCCGGACGCTAAGAGAATATGCTCAGTATGTTGATAAAGTACGCAGATATTCTAATGAAATGGAACTGAATACGGCAGTAGAACGTGCAGTGAGCGAAAGCATTCAGGAGGGAATTCTCAAAGAATTTCTGCAAAAGAATCGAGCGGAGGTAGTTGCTATGAGTATATTTGAATACAATGAGGAAGAGGAAAAAAGGAAACTCAGGAAAGCTGAGTACGAAGCTGGAAAAAATGATGGGATAAAGATTGGACGAGAAGAGGAAAAACGTAAAATTGCAAATTCCCTTTTTAAAGAGGGAGATTCAATTGAAAAGGTAGCCAGGATTCTTTGCGAAAGTGAAGAAACTATCAGAGGATGGGTAAATGAAAAAATGGATATAAAGGTGGAGTAAGACATATAAAGAAAGCTATGGTGTTATCGATTAAAGTAGAACCATATTGGAATGTAAAGAATACTGCGCTCAATGCGTTCAATGCCGGATCACTTATTAAAGTAGAACCATATTGGAATTATATAGATTCTTATGTTAAAATAGTTCTTTAATTGATACAAACGATTAATTTTATTTAAGCCAATACTTATATATCAATTCATAAAGAAAAAGGAGCTTTTAAATATACTATGGAGAAACTTGTTGTAGGTATCCTTGCGCACGTAGATGCCGGTAAGACTACGTTGTCGGAAGGGATTTTGTATTTGACTGGAAAGATTCGTAAGCTGGGGCGGGTGGATCATAAGGATGCTTATCTGGACACCTATAACCTGGAACGGGAACGAGGAATTACGATTTTTTCCAAGCAGGCGGAGTTTGAACTGGGAAACAGGGGGATAACTCTTCTGGATACGCCGGGGCATGTGGATTTCTCGGCGGAGATGGAGAGAACACTGCAGGTTCTGGATTATGCCATCCTTGTAATCAATGGAGCGGATGGTGTGCAGGGACATACCATGACCTTATGGAGACTTCTGGCAAGATACCAGATCCCGACGTTCCTGTTTATCAATAAAATGGATCAGGACGGAACTGATAAAGAGAAACTTTTGGCAGAATTAAAGAAGCGATTAAGTGATAATTGCGTTGATTTCACCTGGGAAAAATCAGATCTGCAGTCTCAGTTTCTGGAAGATATTTCCGTCTGCGATGAAGAACTGCTTGAAAAATATCTGGAAACAGAGGAAATATCAACATCAGATATCCGAAAAGTAATCAAAGAGCGAAAACTTTTCCCATGTTTCTTTGGCTCTGCGCTAAAAATGACAGGTGTAGAAGAATTTCTCCATGGTTTGGAAAAATACTGCGAGACACCGACATATCCATCTGAGTTCGGGGCAAAAGTATTCAAGATTGCCAGAGACGATCAGGGCAATCGTTTAAGCTATATGAAAATCACAGGTGGAACATTGAAGGTGAAGGAACTTCTCACAGATACAGAGAAAGCGGATCAGATCCGTATCTATTCCGGTGCGAAATTTGAGCTTGCAAAGGAAGCTCCTGCAGGAACTATCTGTGCAGTGACCGGCCTTTCCCAGACACATCCGGGACAGGGATTTGGGATTGAACGGGAATCTGAGATGCCGGTTCTGGAACCTGTATTAAATTACAGAATTCTGCTTCCTGAGGACTGTGATGTTCACCAGATGCTTAAGAAACTCAAAGAGTTGGAAGAGGAGGAACCGGAACTTCACATTGTATGGAACGAACAGCTTGGAGAAATCCATGCCATGCTGATGGGTGAGGTTCAGATCGAGATATTAAAGCATCTGATCTGGGAGCGTTTCCATGTAGCAGTAGAGTTTGGCACAGGAAATATCGTATATAAAGAAACAATCGCAGAGCCGGTAGAAGGTGTAGGCCATTTTGAACCGCTGCGTCATTATGCAGAAGTACACTTGCTTCTGGAACCCGGAGAACCGGGAAGCGGTCTGCAGTTTTTTACTGCATGCAGTGAGGATGTGCTGGACCGTAACTGGCAGCGTCTGATTCTGACTCATCTGGAAGAACGGGAGCACCCGGGAGTACTGACCGGTTCTCCGATTACGGATATGCAGATTACACTGATCACAGGGCGAGCTCATCTGAAACATACAGAGGGCGGCGATTTCCGGCAGGCGACGTACAGGGCTGTGCGTCAGGGATTAAAGAAAGCAAAGAGTGTCCTGCTTGAGCCATATTATGAGTTCAGACTTGAGATTCCGGGGGATATGATAGGGCGTGCTATGACTGACATTCAGAAAATGAATGGAACCTTCCAGCAGCCGGAAGCGGATGAGGATGATATGATGATATTGAAGGGGAGTGCACCTGTATCAATGATGCGAGATTATCAGACACAGGTAACCTCCTATACAAAGGGACGGGGCAGATTATTCTGTTCATTGAAGGGCTATGCCCCATGTCAGAATCAGGATGAAATTGTAGAGGAGATTGGATATGATTCCGAACGTGACCTGGACAATCCCACGGGTTCTGTATTCTGTGCTCATGGAGCTGGATTTGTGGTGCCATGGTATGAAGTAGAGGATTATATGCACTTAGAAGGGATTGACGAGTCTGAACTGGGGAATGCCATACCGGATAGTGAAGAAAGTATAGCAGGAAACAGGAACAGTAACAATCAGACAGATTCAGGTTATCGTCCACCCAGGAATGCCGGCGTAGGAAGCTATGAGGATGAAGAAGAGCTGAAAGCCATTTTCGAGCGCACATTCGGACCGGTCAAGCGTTACAAAGAACCACAGTTTAAGAGAACATTTTCTGCAAAATCTGACAGCGGCAGCTATTACCGCAACAGTTTTTCTGCTAAGAAGAAAGAAAAAGAATATCTCCTTGTAGATGGCTATAACATCATCTATGCCTGGGAAGATTTAAAAGAGCTGGCAGATGCAAACCTCCATGCAGCTCAGACAAAACTGATGGATATTCTGAGCAACTATCAGGGCTTTAAGAAATGTACGTTAATTCTTGTATTTGATGCTTACAAGATAGAGGGCCATGCAGAGGAAGTGATCACCTATCATAACATTCATGTAGTTTACACCAAAGAAGCTGAGACAGCGGATCAGTACATTGAGAAAACGGTTCATAAGATTGGCCGGGAAAATCAGGTAACGGTAGCAACATCCGATGGACTGGAGCAGATCATCATCATGGGACAGGGTGCCCACCGTATGTCTGCCAGAGGTCTTCGGGACGAAATAAAAGCTACAGAAAATCAGATCCGCCAGCAATGGCATGAGAAACGTCAGAGCAGTAAAAATTATCTGATCGACAATATTTCTGATGAAATGGCACAATATATGAAAGAGAAACGACTTGGAAAACAGTAAAAGGGAGATGCAGTCATGAAAGAAAAGCTTACACAGAAGGATGTTGAGAAAATCCAGCAGGAGATTGACCATCGCAAGCTGGTTGTACGAAAAGAGGCAATCGAAGCTGTAAAAGAAGCAAGAGCCCAGGGGGATCTGAGTGAGAACTTTGAGTATTATGCGGCAAAGAAGCACAAAAACCAGAATGAAAGCCGCATCCGCTACCTTGAGAATATGCTGAAAACAGCAACCATTGTTTCTGATGATTCCAAAGACGATGAAGTTGGAATGGATGATATTGTAGAGGTATATTTCGAGGAAGACGATGAGATTGAGAAATATAAGTTGGTAACTTCCATCAGAGGAAACTCCATGGAAAACCGTATCAGCATTGAATCTCCCATTGGTATGGCATTAAAAGGTCATAAGGTTGGAGACAGAGTGGAAGTAAAGGTAAATGATAACTACAGTTACTTCCTGGAAATCCGTTCTATTGATAAGACTGGTTCCGAGGATGAAGAAATCCGCGGATTCTGATAATAATACTGTCGAAATACAGGATCCGGATTGATAAAAGAACTATTGTAAGAGATGAACACCGGTTAGTGTCATATCTCCGGCAATGGTTCTTTTTATTTTTATATCAAAAATACGGATGGATTTATGGGAACTTTACACAGAATGAATATGATGACTGGAAATTTTACATGGATTTAACATTCTCATGGGGATGATTTTACAAAGCATGGTTATGATGGGAAACAAGTTAAATAACCATATACTTATGAAAAGGGAAAAGGAGAATAATCATGGATTTATTCAGTATATTAACATTGATCGGAGGCCTTGCATTATTTTTGTATGGTATGAATGCAATGGGAGATGGCCTTGCGAAGGTTTCCGGCGGAAAGCTGGAGAAGATTCTTGAAAATCTTACTTCAAATCCGATAAAAGCAGTGCTTTTGGGAGCAGGAGTAACAGCAGTGATCCAGTCATCTTCAGCTACGACTGTTATGGTAGTAGGTTTTGTAAATTCAGGGATCATGAAATTATCACAGGCAGTAGGAGTGATCATGGGTGCCAATATTGGTACTACGATCACCTCCTGGATCTTAAGCCTGACAGGAATACAGAGTGATAATTTTATTATTCAGATGTTTAAACCAACATCATTTTCCCCTGTGCTTGCGATCATTGGTGTGATCTTCATTCTGTTTATCAATGATTCAAAGAAAAAAGATATCGGAACAATTTTTATAGGTTTTGCAATCCTGATGTACGGTATGGATATGATGAGTTCTGCTGTAAAACCTCTTGCAGAAGTGCCGGAATTTACAAACCTGTTACTTAAATTCTCAAATCCGTTGTTAGGTGTTATAGCAGGTGCCCTTCTTACTGCAGTGATCCAGTCATCTTCTGCATCTGTAGGTATTCTGCAGGCCCTGTGTCTTACAGGTGCAGTACCGTTCAGTGCAGCAATCCCGATCATTATGGGACAGAACATCGGAACCTGTATTACTGCAATCCTTTCTGCAATCGGAGCCAAGAAGAATGCAAAACGTGCAGCAGCAGTACATCTGTATTTCAATCTGATCGGTACGGTTATCTTTATGACTGTATTCTATCTTATAAATGCAGTTGTTGGATTTTCTTTCTTCCATCAGGCAGCAACACCGGCAGGAATTGCTGTTATCCACAGTGTATTTAATGTTACTGCAACGATCATTCTCCTTCCTTTTGCAAAGGGACTGGAGAAACTTGCCTGTCTTACAATCCGGGACAAAAAAGAGGATGTTGTTGTTTCAGCAGAGGACAGAGAGTTTATGATTCTGGAGCCTCGTTTCCTGGAGAAACCGGCATTTGCAGTAGAGCAGAGCCGCAATGCAGCAAGAAAAATGGCAGAAGAATCCCACAATGCACTGTTTACAGCACTGAGTCTGGTGGATAAATACAGTGAAGAAGGCGTAGAACGTGTGGAAAACATGGAATCCAAGGTTGACCGCTATGAAGATGAACTGGGAACTTATCTGGTGAAGCTGAGCCACAAAGATATCTCAGAAGCAGACAGTCACAGTCTTTCCATTATGCTTCACTGTATCGGGGATTTTGAACGTATTTCCGACCATGCTGTAAATATTATGGAATCAGCACAGGAGCTTTATGAAAAAGGACTGAAATTTTCCGAAAATGCAAAGAAAGATCTGGAAGTGCTGGGACAGGCAGTAGAAGATATCGTAAATACGGCATATGAAGTTTTTGACAAACAGGATATGAAGCTTGCGGAGAAAATTGAACCACTGGAAGAAGTGATTGATGAACTTTCCAAAGAAGTAAAACGTCGTCATGTACAGAGACTGAGAAACGGTGAATGTACAATAGAGATGGGATTTATCCTTTCGGATATTACAACCTGTCTGGAACGTGTGGCAGACCATTGTTCCAATATTGGAGTCTGTGTGACGCAGGTGAATGAAGATCTGTATGATACTCACAGTCATCTGAATATCGTCAAGAGCCATCCGGACGAAACATTTTATCATGAACTGGAAGACGCACGAATCAAATATCAGCTTTCATAATAATAAACAGGTAGATGACAAAATTCCATTGCCGCAGGCAAGTTGGAATGAATTTTGGCAACGTTACTGAGAACGAAGTGAACAGTAACGGATGATGTTATCCGCATGATCAGGAAATCCGGGCACTCTGAAGTATCTGAGAGAGATATTTCAGAGAAAATGGCCGGATTTTTGCTTTAAAGAAATGAAGCAGATGCCGGATATTTACTTGTACAGGGATAAAAAAATAAGTATACTGAAAAAAGAAATACACTTGTGACGACAAAGCAGGTGATAAATAAAGGGGAGGCAAAGCAGAATGATCTATTGTGTAGAAGATGAGCGGAATATCAGGGAGCTTCTTATTTATACACTGGAAACAACAGGATTTAAAGCCAGGGGGTTTGGCAATGGCAATGAACTGATGAAAGCGCTGAAAGAAGAGATACCGGAGCTGATCCTGCTGGATATCATGCTTCCGGGAGATGATGGCTATACCATTCTGGAACAGCTGAAAAGTATGCCATCTGTAAAGGATGTGCCGGTAATTATGGTTACTGCAAAAGAAGCGGAATTTGACAAAGTAAAAGGTCTGGAAGGCGGAGCGGATGATTACATTACCAAGCCTTTCGGTATGATGGAATTTGTTGCCAGAGTAAAAGCAGTTCTCAGACGAAGTGCCCGTCAGAATGAAGACAAGGAACTGCATTACGACGAGCTTTATCTGAATGTAGGACGTCATGAGGTGCATTACCGGGAAGAAAAGGTCGATCTTACCCGAAAAGAATTTGAACTTCTTCAGTATCTGCTGGAGAATAAAGGACTTGTTATGACAAGAAATCAGATCCTCTGCCATGTATGGGGATATGACTTTGACGGTGAAACCAGAACTGTGGATGTCCATGTGAGAACCCTGCGTCAGAAACTTGGAGAGGCAGGAAATCTGATCGAAACGGTCCGGGGTGTAGGATACAGAATCGGCGCATAACAGATAAAACAGGCGAAAACAGGAGTGGAAAAATGAAGCATAAAATATTCAGTCACACCAGTTTACTTATTATTTTATCCGTAATACTTACATTCCTGGCAGCAGGAACTGTCATGTATAACAGATATGATATTTATATGAAACAGGGTGTCAGAGATGAAGCCGCATATATTAAAACAGGTCTGGAAGAAGACGGAGACGTTTTTCTCTCAGACAGGGTCGGAGACGCCACCAGCAGCAGGATCACTCTTCTGGGAAAAGATGGTCAGGTGTTGTTTGACAGTATTGAGAATCCGGAAGAAATGGAAAATCACAGTAACAGACCGGAATTTATTGAAGCTGAGAAGCAGGGATCCGGTGAGATGGTCCGCTATTCAGACACCTTATCAAAACAGACGTTTTACTATGCTGTAAAATTAAAGGATGATCAGGTTCTGCGAGTAGCCAGAACTACAGACAGTCTTCTGGTAACAATGTTAACCAGCTTTCTTCTGCTTGGCGGACTGGTATGCGTGATCCTTGTAATTGAACTTTTTCTTGTGCAGAAACAGACCAGAAAGCTGATAGAGCCTATCAACCGGATTGATCTGGAACATCCTCTGGAGCATGTATGCTACGAAGAATTAAGGCCATTGCTTTTTCGTCTGGATCAGCAGAACAGACAGATTCAGAAACAGCTGGAAGATCTTAAGAATGCAGAGAGTGCAAGAAAAGAGTTTACGGCAAATGTTTCCCATGAATTGAAAACTCCTCTTATGTCAATCTCCGGATATGCGGAGCTTATGATGAATGGAATGGTACCGCCGGACAAGATGCAGGATTTTTCCGGCAGGATTTTTCATGAGTCCGAGCGTTTATCAAATCTGGTTGCAGATATCATTCAGCTTTCCAGACTGGATGAGAAGAACGGAGAAACTATGTTTGAACAGGTTGATATCGGAGAGCTTGGGGAAGATGTGATCAACAATCTGCAGAACAGGGCAGTAAAGAAAAAGATTAATCTGGAATATACAGGCGGACCTGCACAGATGCAGGGAGTACGCCATGTATTATATGAAATGTTCTACAATATTACAGATAATGCTATCCGCTATACCCCGGATGGTGGAGATGTAAAGGTTTTTGTGGGAAAACTCAATGGGAAACCGTATTTTCGTGTGGAAGATAACGGAATAGGTATTCCGGAAAGCGAACAGCAGAGAATCTTCGAGCGTTTTTACAGAGTGGACAAGAGCCATTCTCGTGAAACCGGAGGTACAGGCCTGGGGCTTTCTATTGTAAAACATGGCGCAGTTTTGCATCATGCGAAGATTCTTCTGGACAGTGAGCCGGGTAAGGGAACGAAGATGGAAATCCTGTTTGATCAGACTAAGTAAAGCTCCTGTGAAGCAGTTATTCGGTGTAGTGAAGCGGATGATTTTGTCTGGTGTTGAAAAGAGAGTGGACAGTATCCGACATGGTTGTTAGAAATGTATAAATTTTGGGGATTGACAGACAAGTGATTATTGGAGAAAATAAAATCAGACAGTTATCCATGTAAAAGCAGGTACAATGGAGGGTATTTTCAGTATGGAAAAATGGAGAAGCATTGCAGCGGGTATGAGCTGTTTGTCAATGCTGTTCGCAACAGGAGCGGTTACTGTATCAGCATCAGATGAAATCACAGAAATTCCGGAACAGAGTATTGTATACTGGTCCATGTGGGAAGAAGATGAACCACAGGCAGATGTGATCAGAGAAGCAGCAGAAGCTTATGAAGAAGCAACAGGTATTTCTGTAGAGATTCAGTGGAAGGGCAGAGGAATCCGGTCTCTGATAGAACCTGCCCTGGATGCCGGAGAACAGATTGACCTTTTTGATGATGATTATCAGAGGATGGCTCAGGAACACAGGGATTATCTGGCAGAATTAAAAGGAATGGCAGATACTGTGGATTATGAGAAGCATATTATGCCGGTACTGTTGGAGCAGGTGAAGAACTGGGGAAGTGGAGAACTGCTTGCAATGCCGTATCAGCCTTATATCACAGGCGTCTGGTATAATAAGGATTTATGGGAAGAGGCTGGACTTACAGAACAGGATATCCCGGATACCTGGGAGAAACTGATCAGAGTATGCCGTAAGATTAAAAACAGTGACAGTGGCCTTAGTGCCATGACCTGCGATGAAGAGTATGTGAATCTTCTGTATGGATATCAGCTTGCCAGATATCTTGGACAGGAGAAAGTGCAGCAGCTGATCCGTAACTGTATCTGGTCACAGATTCCACAGGCAAAAGAGGCGGCAGATGATATCAGAATTTTGTTTTTTGCGGGATATATGAGTCAGAGTGCACCGGCACAGCATCCGGAAGGTCAGGATGAAGTGGGAGATGGCGAGGCAGTCATGGTGCTGCAGGGCTCCTGGGTTCCGAATGAAGTGACAGAAGCTACAGAATCTGATGATTCCTGGGGATTTTTTCCATGGCCTGCAGTAAAGGCCGGAACAGACGGCACAGAAGGTGTTATGGTGGGAGCACAGGGATTTGGAGTCACAAAGGATTCGCAGATGAAGCAGGAAGCTTTTGACTTTGCATATTCCATCTGTACCGGGGAAACAGATATGAAAATGACAGATGCGGTTAATTCCATCCCGGCAGATACGGACAATACACAATGGCCGGAAGTGCTGGCAGATGCAGTACCGTATATGAAAGAGATGTCAAAGCCGTACATGTGGGCTGCAGGTCTGGAGGCAGATCCGGATTATAAAGAACAGATACAAAGCGAACTTCTGAAGCTTACAAGATTAGAAGAAACATCGGATGAATTTATAGAGAATCTCAGCAATATGAAATAAGAAAAAGGCTGTTCAACATTATGAAAATATTGGTCTGGTATTACTGGCGCTCTCGTTCTGAGAGCGCCTTTATTGATGTGATATATTCTGTGGGTGTCATTCCGGAAATTTTTTTAAACTGTCTGGAAAAGTAATGGATGGAAGAGTATCCCAGAAATTCTGAAATCTGCGTAAAGTTCATCTGGTTCTCGCGGATCAGTTGTCTGGCATAGGCGATCTTTAACCGGGAAAAGAAATCCATGGCGCCGCACTGATGCTGTTCCTGAAATATTTTCTGAAGCTGGGAGCGTCCGATCATATTGTCATGGCACAGATCGCAGAGTGTAATATTTTCCCGGATGTGGTCTTCCATATAAGCAATGACGCGCTTATAGACAGCGGAATTATTTTTCAGATTCACAAATTGGCTGACAGGTACAGTCATGGGAGGAGAAGAATTTCTCCGGATCATGTAGATCAGCATCTGCTCAAGGTAAATACGGATAAGCTGCTGAGAACCAAACAAAAAATCTTCTTTCTTTTCCATCTTTTCTGTATAAGGATCATCCAGAGGGGTTTTGATACAGCGGCGTGCCTCGGCAATCAGCATTCCCATGAGATTTCTCTCAGAATCAGAAAGTTTCAGCAATTTTTTCTCAAAGAATTTCATACATGGAGAATCGCATTCAAAAGAAACTACCACAATATTAGGTGCGGTATTTCCTATGGCAATAAGGTTATGAAATTCATTTGGTCTGTGAAAGATGAGCTGTCCGCTTGTCAGATGGTAGATACCGTTATCTGTCTCTATTTCTGCCTTTCCCTTATCTACACATTGAAATTCCCAGAAATTATGGCGTTCTCCTGCAAAGTGAAAATCACTTTTGTATTCAAAATAGTGGATTGTATAAATCCGGTCAATATGAATATCTTCTTCCAGATACATACTCTCAAAAGCCATTACTGCCACCTCCCTCAGCCTGTCCGAAAACTGCAATATGGTTGTTGTGTACAAGTATACAACAAAAATAGATGAAAAACCAGTTAAAAATGAATTTTTGTACAAAAGAAATGGACGTTTGTGCAAATACTATTTGTGCAAAAATGATAAAATAAGAACTACCAAAAGAAATAATTGTTGAAATTCAACAAAAGAGCGAAAAGAGAGAAAAAGAAGACAAAATGTCAAAACTGACCAAGGAGGAAAAAAGGTTATGGGTATGAAGAAAAAGATGCTTAGTGCAACATTATGTGCGGTTATGGTTGGTTCACTTGCAGCACCGGCTTTCACTGTTCAGGCAGCAGATGATACATTAGTTTACTGGTCAATGTGGGAAGCTACAGAGCCACAGGGACAGGTGATTCAGGAAGCAGTTGACGCTTATACAGAACAGACAGGAGTTAAGGTAGACCTTCAGTTTAAGGGACGTACCGGAAACCGTGAAGCACTTCAGCCTGCACTGGACGGCGGCACACAGATTGATATTTTTGACGAAGATATCGACCGTGTAAACGGAATGTACGGTAAATATCTTCTGGATCTGGAAGACCTTGCGAAAGAGAATGACTATGAAGCAACTGCAAATGCAGGTCTGATGGCAGCATGCCGTGATGCCGGCGGCGGTACATTAAAAACAATTCCATATCAGCCAAACGTATTTGCTTTCTTCTATAACAAAGATCTGTTTGAGCAGGCAGGAATCACAGAAGAACCGAAGACATGGGATGAATTCAAAGATGTATGCCAGAAATTAAAAGATGCAGGAATCACACCAATGACTATGGATGATGCCTATGCAACATGTGTGATCGGATATCATCTTGCAAGACTGGTTGGCGAAGATAAAGTAAAAGAGATCGTAACTGAAGGTGAATGGGATGATCCTGCAGTTCTTCAGATGGCACAGGATATCGAAGAACTTGCATCTAACGGATATTATTCAGAGATGGTTGGTTCCAACGTATGGCCTGCAGGTCAGAACACAGAGCTTGCACTTGGAACAGCTGCAATGTATCTGAATGGCTCCTGGTTACCAAACGAAGTAAAAGAGATGGCAGGTCCTGACTTCCACTGGGGATGCTTCGCATATCCGGCACTTACAGACGGAGCAAACGGAATCGAAACAAACAACTTTGGTGCACAGGTATTTGGTATTAACAAAGATACAAAACTTGCAAAAGAAGCTTTTGATCTGATCACATTCCTTACAAAAGGTGAATACGACCAGAAACTTGCAGATGAAACTGTAGGTATCCCGGCTGATACAACAAACACAGAATGGCCGGCAATGGTTGAGTGTGCAAAACCTGTTATTGAGCAGAGCACAAACCGTTTCACATGGGCATGCGGTGTAGAATCCAACGTAGATATGACTCCGGTTATCAAAGAAAACTTCATCAAATTAATGGCAGGTTCCATTACAGCAGATGAATTTGTTTCCACTATGCAGGACGCAGCGAAATAAATAAAGAATTTATAGAGATGGTGGCATCGTATCTACGCTGCCGCCATCTGTCTTTTTGAATATCCGGGTTTCAAAGGCAAAAAGTCGTTCGTGCTTGCGCGATAAGACTTTTAGACTTGGAAACCGCCAGACATGAGGAAGTAGCGATTTACGAAGTAAATCAGCGGATTCCGAATGGCTGGAGGATTGCGGGAGCGAAGCGTAGCAATCCGTAGATATGGTATAACTTACAGAGGAGGTATTTATTTGAAGAAGAATAAAACGATGATCGTTGTATTTCTGACTCCGGCAGTTCTGCTGTTTCTGGGAATCTTTCTGTATCCGATCATCAGAACAGTGATCATGAGCTTTTTCAAGATCGACGGAGTTACAGATTCCATGGATTTATGGAAATTTGTAGGATTTGGCAACTATACAAAGCTGATGAGTACCAGCTTATTTAAGACTTCATTTTTTAACCTGTTTCGTATCTGGCTGATCGGCGGTCTGGTGGTAATGAGCCTGTCTCTTTTATTTGCAGTTATTCTTACCAGTGGAATCAGAGGAAAGAAATTTTTCCGCGCGATCATTTATATGCCAAATATTGTCAGTGCAGTAGCGCTTGCTACTATGTGGCTACAGTATGTATACAGTCCAAGATATGGCTTGTTGAAAGATCTTTTTACAGCACTGCATCTGGACAATCTGGCAAAGATTCAGTTCCTGGATAATGACCACAAATTCTGGGCACTGTTGTTTGCATATTGTTTTGGAATGGTTGGATACCATATGTTAATCTGGCTCAGCGGTATTGAGCGTATCAGCCCTGAATATTATGAGGCGGCAACCATTGACGGAGCGACCAAACCGGCACAGTTCCGTTACATGACACTTCCATTGTTAAAGGGAGTATTTAAGACAAACATTACCATGTGGTCTGTAAGCAGTGTAGGCTTTTTTGTATGGTCACAGCTTTTCTCCACAGTAACTGCAGACACACAGACAATTACCCCTTATGTTTATATGTATATGCAGATTTTTGGCGGCGGCAATACAGTTACAGAACGAAATGCAGGTCTGGGAGCTGCCATTGGTGTACTGCTCAGTGTCTGCGTAGTCATTGTATTTACAATCTGTAACAGAGTGATCAAAGATGATGATCTGGAATTCTAAGGAGGGATGAGAAATGGCAAAAGAAAAAGAGGCACGCAGACCCTTTAATCTGAAAAAAGAAGTCAAACTCCTGCCGGGATACATCATTCTGCTGCTCTGGGTAATCTTTACCATTGCGCTTCTGGGATGGGTATTCGGGGCAAGTTTTTCAACAACAGCAGAAATCTTCCAGGGAAAAGCCCTGAAGTTTGAGTCCGGGTTACATTTTGAAAACTATGCAAAAGCATGGAACGGTGCCGGAGTTGCAGGATTCTTCGGAAACTCTCTGATTTATTCAGTGATTTCCTGCACAATTCTGGTCCTGGTGTGTGCACCTGCAGCTTATGTACTGTCCAGATTTGATTTTATTGCAAATAAATTCATCCAGACCAGCTTCGTATCTGCCATGGGTGTTCCGGCAATCATGGTTGTTCTTCCTCTTTTCAGTATTATTTCCGGTATGGGAATCCTGAATAATGTGGCTGCAGGAAGAACTGTACTGATCATATTGTATGTAGGAATTAATGTACCTTATACGACCATTTTCCTGCTTACATTTTTCAGCAATATTTCCAGAACCTATGAGGAAGCGGCAGCAATCGACGGATGCCCTCCCATGCGTACTTTCTGGAAAATCATGTTTCCCATGGCACAGTCAGGAATCGTAACAGTAACAATCTTTAACTTTATTAATATCTGGAACGAGTATTTCCTGTCACTGATCTTCGCAAGCTCGGATAAGCTGAAACCTGTTGCACCCGGACTTTATGGAATGATCAACTCCATGAAATATACAGGTGACTGGGCCGGAATGTTTGCAGCAGTGATCATTGTATTCCTGCCGACATTTATTCTGTATATTTTCCTGTCTGAGAAGATCATCGGTGGTGTTACCGGTGGCATTAAGGGATAATATTAGAGGACAGCAGGACAATAACAATTGTTTGCGATGTTACTGTTCACACACCACTATCCCGCGAGGTGTTTTGGCATGAATATGCCAAA
>NZ_JAJDML010000050.1:0-27285 GCF_020594215.1 Blautia sp. DFI.1.216 | reverse complement strand
CTGTAAAGTTTTTTAACTTTCTTCAATTTTAGTATTGACTTTTTATTTGCAGGCTGAAGTAACGAGAATGCGACGCGCAGTTATTCAAAACAAAAAGGGGTGTACTGCCATGTTCTCACACAGCATGCACACCCTTTATCTTCTTTCTGTCAACTGAATTTCATCTACATGACTTGATTATTTTAAGCCAATGATCTTATTGAGCTGTTCTCTGTTCAGAACAAGGTTAAAGCCTAATGGATTAACTGCATAAGCCATTGCCTTATCGATTAACAGCTCCGGAAGTTTTGCAAACGGTACTTTCGCAATACGCAGCTTCTGACCTTTTGTAAACTTCTCAAGTTCCATAACGTCTGTAAATACAGGCTGGAGAATTTCTTCTTTTTTATTTTTGAGATACGGAATATTGATCTTCTTAGGATCTTCAGGATCTACATTCATAGCAACCAGATATTCGGATTTCTTCAGGTTTACGATCAGTTCTTCCTCAAGCTCACGAAGATTTCCATGCTGATCCTTTTCTACCGGACGGCGGAGTTCCTGCATAAAGTAAATGCCGGAAAGCTCCAGTGTAGGATTCAGAAGCGGTCTCTTAGCCGGCTCAATCTTGCTCATATCTGCCTGTTTTGCAATATCAGGAAGATCAATCTCAATCTTATCTTCACCATCTACCCATACAACTGTATTTACGCCAATTGCATAGAAAGTTCCATATAATCTGGGATAATCCTTCTTGGTAAATTTCATACCCATAAGAAGAACCTTTTCTTCCAGCATTTTTTTGCCGAATTCTTTGATTCCTTCTTCTGTGGAAAAAATCCATGCCTGGTCATTATAAGTCTCTTCGTCACATTTCACATATGGCAGTTTGGTAGCCTGTGAGTATGCAACAAATACTGTCTCTCTGTTCTGTAATTCCTTGATTGCTTCTTCTTTGCTGATTCCCATTATTTTATCCTCTCTGTCTCATTTCTTTTATGATCTTTTTCATTTCCTTATCAACACGATAAGACTCTGTGATCTTCTGTAGTGATTTCTTATATGTAAATTCATCCAGTTTGTGACCGTCCTGCAAGTATGTCAGCATCTCATCCGGAAATGCCGCAAAATATACAGATACTGCCCACGCCACTGCCATCTTTGCATAATATCCCTGCTGAGTGATACTCTCCAGACGTCTGATACTCTCTTTCAAATATTCACGCTTCACAAAATGTCCCAGAAGCATGACTGCCGCAAATCTTGCTTCGTATTCTTTATTCGAAGTAAAATACGTTTCAATAAAATCCCAGTATTCTGTCTGGTATTTATCTGCATCTTTTAATGTACTGCAAAAGCAATCGCATACTGCCCAGTTATTAATGTCCGGCACAAATTTTGCCACATATGTTAAGCGTTCTTTGCATTCCATCTTTGCATAAGCACTCACCAATCCGCGAAGCATCGTTTCTTCATACCACTGGTCATCCGCCTGTTCAAACCATTCCTGCCAGTCCATACCAGAAAGCTGCTTTGCAAATTTTCGCAACACCGGAAGTCTGATTCCCATAACATTATCCACACCCGGCAGAAGATTGCTGTGAAAAACCCGATAACCGGTATCTTCATTCTCCTGCAGAAACTGGCGCACCATATGTGTCGTCACCTGAATCTCTTTCTGACTTTTCCTGTTCATAATATTTCTCCCATTACTGTGCATATGCTGAACAGTAACTTTCTCCTTGCTGTTTCTGCTACGTTACAATTCATCTCAATCTGTAACTTTGCTTTACAGCACTTTTCTATTTTATAACAGATTGCATGAAAAGTAAAGGAAATCGCTCGTATTATTTATGCAAAATAATTTATGTGGATTCTATCGTTCTTTCAAAAAATATTACATCGAGATCATTTTGGACAGAAGAAGTATCTGCCAACCATAAAACAGGAGACAAGAATGGGACTTTTATCCCAGCTTTGTCTCCTGTTTATTTTTAAACATCAATATTTTTTATGCTTCATCAATTGCTTTTCCAATATCATGGCGCATATATTTATTTGCGAATGTAATCCACTCTGTAGCTTCATATGCATTCTTTCTTGCTTCTTTTAAATCTTTGCCTGTCGCAGTAATTCCCAGAACACGACCACCATTAGTAACAATCTGACCGTCTTTCAGTTTGGTTCCTGCGTGGAAGCAGTAATATCCGTCTTTGCCTTTGAAATTTTCAAAGCCGTACATTGGGATACCTTTTTCATATTTTACAGGATATCCATCACTTGCAAGTACTACGCACACTGCTGCATTATCCTCGAACTGAAGGTCTACCTGGTCCAGTGTTCCATTTACGCAAGCTTCCATTACTTCAATGATATCATTCTTCATACGTGGCAGGACTACCTGTGCTTCCGGATCTCCGAAGCGTGCATTATATTCCAATACCTTCGGACCATCCGCTGTAAGCATAAGACCAAAGAAAATGATTCCCTTAAACGGGCGTCCTTCTGCAGCCATTGCGTCCACTGTCGGCTGATATACATATTTCCTGCAGAATTCATCTACCTCTTCTGTGTAGAACGGACTCGGGGAGAAAGTTCCCATTCCGCCCGTATTCAATCCCTGATCACCGTCCTGAGCGCGTTTATGATCCTGTGCGGATGTCATTGTACGGATAGTTTTTCCATCTACAAATGATAACACAGAGACTTCACGTCCTGTCATAAATTCTTCGATGACCATGGTATTTCCGGCATTTCCGAATTTCTTATCTTCCATGATCTCTTTTACGCCGTCTTCTGCCTCTTTCAAATCCTTGCAGATCAGCACTCCCTTGCCGAGTGCAAGACCATCAGCCTTCAGGACAATTGGAAATCTGGCTTCTGTGCGGAGATATTCCAGTGCTTTCTCAGGATCATCAAAATTCTCATATGCCGCTGTGGGAATATTGTATTTTTTCATCAGATCTTTTGAGAACGCTTTGGAGCCTTCAAGGATAGCTGCATTCTTTCTCGGGCCAAAGACTTTCAGACCACGTGCTTCAAATACATCTACCACACCGCCAACCAGAGGATCATCCATACCGATAATGGTAAGATCGATTGCTTTCTCCTGAGCAAAATCAGCAAGTTTCTCAAACTCCATAGCACCGATATCTACACATTCTGCAAGTTCTGCAATCCCTGCATTTCCAGGTGCACAATAAATTTTATCCACTTTCGGACTCTTTGAAACACTCCATGCAATGGCATGTTCTCTTCCACCGCTGCCTACGATCAAGACTTTCATTTTATTTTTGCTCCTTTATCTACTCTTCTGTATCAAATTCCTCTGTTTCTACTCTTCCATCCACCACTTTCACTTTGTCATTGGCAATAAGATTGATAGCTTTCGGAAGAATCTTCCACTCCGCTTTCTCCATAACACGTCTCTGAAGAACTTCCGGGGTATCATCAGATTTAATCTTTACGGCCTTCTGAAGAATGATCGGACCTGTATCTGTACCTGTGTCAACAAAATGTACGGTCGCACCTGTCACACGTACGCCTCTTTCCAGAGCTTTCTCATGTACATGCAATCCATAATAGCCCACTCCACAGAAAGACGGAATCAGTGACGGGTGGATATTGATGATCTTATTTGGATACGCTTCCACGATCATTGGAGGAATAGCCACAAGAAATCCCGCCAGAACGATAAGCTCTACACCACTTTCTTTCAGCTTCGCAAGAAGTGCCCTGTGAAATTCTTCTCTGTTCTCAAACTGTTTTGGGGAAATACATACAGCTTCTATGTTGTGATTCTTTGCTCTCTCCAGCGCATAAGCCTTCGGATTATTGCTGATAACCAGAGAAACTTCTGCATTTGTAATCTTTCCACAGTCAATGGCATCCAGGATAGCCTGCAGATTCGTGCCGCCTCCTGAAACCAGTACACCGACTTTTAACATAAAGTCACTCCCTTTTCACCATCTTCGATACGTCCTACTACGTACGGAGTGTCACCTGCTGCTTTGATCGCTTCCATTGTTTTGTCCACATCTGCTGCATCTACAGCAAGGATCATTCCAAGTCCCATGTTATAAGTATTGTACATCATCTGTTCATCAATATTGCCTTTTTCAGCAAGAAGTTTGAAGATTGGAAGTACCGGATAGCTGTTCTTTTCCACAACTGCACGTGTTCCCTCTTTAAGCATACGCGGAATATTTTCATAAAAACCGCCGCCTGTGATATGACTGCATGCGTGCACACGAACTCCGGCATTTTTAATGCTCTTTAATGCTTTTACATAGATTCTTGTCGGGGCAAGAAGAGCTTCACCAAGTGTTGTTCCAAGTTCATCATAGTAAGTATCAAGGGATTCTTTTGTCATATCAAATACTTTACGGACAAGTGAGAAACCGTTGCTGTGAACGCCAGTGGAAGCCATACCGATCAGGACATCTCCGGCTTTTAAATCTTCTCCTGTGATCATATCTTTCTTATCGCAGACACCTACTGCAAAACCAGCCAGGTCGTATTCATCTTCCGGCATTAATCCCGGATGTTCTGCTGTCTCACCACCGATGAGAGCTGCATCAGACTGCACACATCCTTCAGCCACACCGCCTACAATAGCTGCGATTTTCTCCGGATAGTTCTTTCCACATGCAATATAGTCAAGGAAGAATAATGGTTCTCCGCCTGCACATGCGATATCATTGACACACATGGCAACTGCATCAATTCCGATGGTATCATGTTTGTCCATGACCATCGCAAGTTTTACCTTTGTTCCACATCCGTCTGTACCGGATAAGAGTACCGGCTCTTCCATTTCTTTAATCTTTGCAAGGGAAAATGCTCCGGAAAATCCACCCAGACCTCCGAGCACTTCTTCGCGCATGGTTCTCTTTACATGTTCTTTCATCAGCTCTACTGATTTATATCCTGCTTCAATATCTACTCCAGCGGTCTTGTAATCCATAATTATCCTCCGTCTTCTACTCTCAATTTCAGATTATTTTCTATTACCGTTCACTTCGTGTATAGTAATTATTTTTTAGTAATTTTTATATCCGACTTCCTGTAATCTTGCGTCTTTTGCTTCCACCTGTTCTTTTAATTCCTGGCTGTAAGCCTTTAATTTTGCAAGAAGTTCCTCATCTGATGTTGCAAGGATCTTAGCTGCCAGAAGTCCTGCGTTTGCGCCTCCGTTGATAGCGACTGTTGCAACCGGGATTCCTGACGGCATCTGTACGATAGAATAAAGGGAATCTCTTCCTCCCAGAGAAGTGGTGTGCATAGGAATTCCGATAACCGGCATCGGGAAGATTGCTGCGCACATTCCCGGCAGATGAGCTGCCATTCCTGCACCTGCGATGATTACTTTAAAGCCTTTTTCCTCTGCTGTTTTTGCATATTCAAAAAAGACATCCGGTTCTCTGTGTGCGGAAATGATCTTTATCTCGTAATCAATTCCCAGTTTCTCCAGAATGTCTGCTGCTTTGCTCATGATCGGCATATCTGAGTCGCTGCCCATCACAATTCCTACTTTTGCCATGATTATTCTCCTTTTCTTCTCAAGTATTCTCAGACAGACCAGATTTTATCTGTCCGGGACTTTGTTTTTATTTTATTGATAAAAAAAGTACGGTCAGAAAAGATTTTATCAAAACCCTCTCTAACCGTAGATTCTACTAAGATTCCCTTTTTCTGTCAATAAAATTAATGCAAAGAAATATTTTAACGAACTAATAAATTTTTTTGTATTCCGAACTTAATAGGAAAATGCCTTTATTCCCCAAACGGCTCGTTCAGAGCTTCCGTACCCGGAAGGACAAATCTTCCATCTTCAATAATAGAGATCATATCCCCCTCATCATCAATCGTACGGATGCTTCCCAGTTCGTCATATGGAATCGTAATATCTGTGTGACATCCATAATAAGCAAGGCTGACGTCTTCTTTTCGCATCTCGGAAATCTCATTGTCCCTTGCGATAATCTCTTTACCATCCGGATTATAGACCGGAGTATCTTCTGACCAGCTGTAACAGGTATCACCAACTGCAAAATGCGGTCCCATTTTCTCCGCGATCAGAATCGGAAGTTTGTCTGCGATATTATATTTCTGCGCTGCCACATAAGCTGTTGTATTAGTTCCGATCGCAAATTCTCCCATTGCAAGTTTCGGATGATGGAACAGAATATTATCTTCAATATATTTACGGTTCTCTTCCTCTGTCTCAAAATTAGAACAGCTGTAATCGATCACCTGTCCGCAGTCAAACACAAGCTTCAGGTCACAAAACTGCAGTCCGTTAAGATATACTTTTGAAACATGAAGCATTCCGCCTGTTCCTGCAAGTACCGGTGAAGTAAATACTTCACCCAGAGGAATATTTACATCTGCCACACAGTTCTCAAAATTTGTCTGTGTTTTCGCATCTGTTAATGTATGAAGATGAATGAGCAGATCTGTCTCATTCTCTCCCTTTCCCTTGATTTCCACCCATTCACAGGTATCAAGAGTATCTATGATCGTCTGCTGGATCTTCTGATATTTTTTATAATCCAATGTATTGATCTTTACGATCTCGCGGAAAATTTCCGGAAAATCCTCTCCGATCTCAGGTATCGGATAAGCAATGATCGTAAAACTTCTTTCCTCACCTTTGATATAACGATTTGTGATCTGACCGGATTCATTGTCCAGTTCCAGCTGAAGCTTCTGCTGTGCTTCTGTAAATGCCCAGCTTTCCGGTTTACTTACCGGTGAAAACGGCTTCTCTCCAAATGTCTCGATCACAGCCGGTCCGCCATGTACATCTGCCAAATCTGCGTATTCATCATAAGAAGTCTGCATGGCACGAAGTTTACGCTTTACAAAATCCGGATCCAGAAACAGCGCACTGTCCTGTCTGTGGTCATAATCAAACTGCGGATTTGCAATTCCTCCTGTAAATCCATTTCTGAACTGATTCCGTCTGTTCACCGCATGAAGTGCATGGCGGTAAATAACCGTCTGCAGCCCCATCTCCCGGAACTGAAGAACAGCCGCTTTTACCATACGCTCAAAGCCAAGATGATAACGTATATTAACCGTTTTCTTCTTTGTAATATCTTTTCTTCCTGTGATGAATCCCATCCGATAGCCTTCTGTATAAGTACGTGCCATCTCATCAATTTCCCTCTGGGAAAGTGAATTCATAAATTCTGCTGTTTTCAGTTCATTTTCCGATACATATTCGCCGGACTGATACAGATAACTCAGATCGCTCAGATCAGAATCCATGATCATTTCAACCACAAAATTATTCTCAGGATCAATCGCCTCTCTGATCCGATTTTCCACCATATCCTGACAGTAGTCATTCACATAGGAAACGAGAATTTCTTTCACCTGTTTCTCAGCAGGAATTTCTTCCTGCGTAAATGCAGAATAAATTTCCAGAAACAATTCAAGTACAACCGTAAGATCCCATGCTTTTTTTTCAAACGCATAAGCAATCGTGCCATGAAGTTCTGTATAAAGAAAGGTAAATACTTTTCCGTATTCTCCCAGCATTTTCTGTGCATATGCAGGATTTCCATAAGAATTTTCATAATTTTCGGGCAGAATATCCTGATATAATTCATGATTCTGTTCCTGAAGTTCTTCAAGATTTTTCCCCGCAATTCCATGGTCCATCACATGAATCACCTGCTGTAAAAACATTGCTTCTTTTGTAAAAAAATCGCAGTACGGTTCTTCTGCCATTTTCTCGTCCGGTATCTGAGCGATTCTTTCTTTCGCCAGTTCATACCGTTCCATAACCCATTCGTCCAAACTATATTTCTCCTTTTTCTATCAGACTTCCCTGTTAATCAGCCGGAAATTCCCATCAGAAAGATTCCCAGCCATCCGATCATTATGATTCCGTTTGCAATAGAGCCAATCATACCTGCTTTGTGTGTCCGGTTTTCTTCTGAAAAGCTTTTCAGTCCCATCGCAAATCCATATACAGACAGAAGCATTGCGCAAAGACTGATCCCGCCTACAATATATCCGTATTGTCCCTGCAAAAAAAATGCCAGCAAAACTGCAGTCACAAATAAAACCAGTGAAACAGCCGCCAGCACTGCTGACAGTTTTCCCTGCTGTGCCTCTCTTTTCTTTGCAAACGCATATCTATATCTTTTTGCCATAAATTTTTCTCCTCAGGTGATCGCAGATAAAAAAAAGCAGATATCCAAGAGCCGCCCCTGCTGTATTCAATATCATATCATCTACGTCAAAGCACCCAACCTTTGTAATAAGCTGGATGACCTCTACCGTAACACTAAGCCCAAATCCTGCCAGTACGATCAGCCATCCGCTTCTCATTTTGTCCAGAATAACCGGCAGTATAAATCCAAATGGAAGAAAACCAATTACATTTCCAAAAAGATTTGTAACTACCGCCATAAGTCCAAGCTGTTTTCTGTATACCCAGAAACGCCTTATCTCAACAAACGGTATCAGATTATATCTGTACTGTCTTTCTTCCATTGCTGCTCTTCCGTATTCTTCTGAAAAGAACAGAAAATAAATCAGTGCCAGAACATACAGGATAAACAAAATGGTTCCCAGTGTCCGTATGATATGCTTCGTTTCTTTTTTCAATGTTTTCTCCTGTTTCTGAAGCCTTTTATATCAATATCTCTGATTTCTTTTTCAGCAGTCTTGCACCGTTTACGATCATCATGATCCCTGTTACGATTCCCGTTGCCAGTACAATGATCCCGACTGTCAGACTGCAGGCTCCTGTGGAAGACATGGTTTTATAAATTTTTTCGTTCATAATCGTCCTCATCAGTATCATGATCTGCTTTCGCAGATCATGATATCTTATTTATAAATCGCTGTTACCTGTATTTGCTTATTTTGCACCGTACTGCTCATAATATGCGTCGATTGCGGCTTTCAATGTATCGTCAATGATTACTTTTCCTTTATATTCTTTATTATAAAGATGTTCAATGACCTCTTTCATTGTAACAATCGCATTTGTTTCAAACCCATAAAGGTCATGGACTTCGTCAAGGGCACACTTCACGCCGCCTTTTCCGACTTCCATGCGGTCCAGAGAAACCATAAGACCGACGATTTCCACATCAGCCGCACCTTTTACCTTCGGTACTGTCTCTTCCATGGATTTACCGGATGTTGTTACATCTTCGATCATCACTACACGATCGCCGTCTTTTAATTTACTTCCGAGGAAGCTTCCCTTATCTGCACCATGGTCTTTTTCTTCCTTACGGTCTGAACAGTAGCGAATTTCTTTTCCATATAATTCGCTGAATGCAATTGCAGTTACAACACTTAACGGGATTCCCTTATATGCAGGTCCGAAAAGCACATCGAAATCATCGCCATATTTATCATGAATGGCATGTGCGTAGTACTCACCCAGTTTCTTTAACTGAGAACCTGTCACATATCCGCCTGCATTCATAAAAAACGGGGACTTTCTTCCGCTTTTAAGGGTGAATTCTCCGAATTTCAGAACTTCACTGTCTACCATAAATTCAATAAATTCCTGTTTATACTGTTCCATCTTATGTTATGCCTCCTGTATCTGTTTTATTTTACAATACCAACCATCTCTTTTACGGAATTGAATCCATTCTTCTTCATGTACGCTTCAATTCCATCGATCACTTCCAGTGTCACTGCCGGATTGTGGAAATTTGCCGTACCCACAGATACCGCGCTGGCTCCTGCAAGAATAAACTCAATTGCATCCTCTGCGCAGGAAATTCCGCCCATTCCGATGATCGGGATATTGACTGCCTGTGCAACCTGATAAACCATACGGACAGCAATCGGTTTCACGATCGGTCCGGAAACACCACCGGTTTTATTTGCAAGCGCAAAAGTCTTCCTGTTGATATCAATCTTCATTCCTGTCAGTGTATTGATCAGGGATACCGCATCTGCACCGCCTGCTTCCGCACCTTTTGCAATCTCTGTGATATCTGTGACATTCGGTGTTAACTTCATGATCACAGGCTGTTTTGCAATCTTTTTGATCTGAGCGGTAAGTTCCTCTACATGATGTGCATCCTGACCAAATGCAAGGAATCCTGCGTTTACATTCGGGCAGGAAATATTAATCTCCATCATATCAATTGGCTGATCTGCCAAACGTTCCACCACTGCCAGATATTCTTCCGGCGCATGACCGCATACATTTACAATGATCTTTGTATCATACTGTTTCAAAAAAGGAATATCCCTCTCACAGAAAAGATCGATACCAGGATTCTGCAGACCAATCGCATTCATCATGCCTCCGTAAACTTCAGCCACACGCGGAGTCGGATTTCCGGCCCACGGGACATTGGCTACGCCCTTGGTTGTCACTGCTCCCAGCTTATTAATATCTACATAATCAGCAAATTCTGCTCCTGAACCAAAGGTTCCGGATGCCACTGTTACCGGATTTTTCCACTCTACGCCGGCAATATTTACACTCATATCCATCAGATTTCCACCTCCGTAGAAAGAAATACCGGGCCATCCTTGCAGATTCTCTTATTATTCACATTGCTATGTGCATCTTTTTCTCTGGATTTGCACACACAGGCAAGGCAGGCACCGATTCCGCATGCCATACGTTCCTCCAGGGAAATATAACATTCAATCCCATTTTCTTCGGCATATTTCTTGATTGCACGAAGCATCGGAGTTGGTCCGCAGGCATAGATCACGTCCGCTTCCAGAGCATTCTCTCTGATAGCATCCATAACATTGCCTTTTGTTCCCACACTGCCATCCTCTGTGGCAATATAAAGTGTTCCCGCCGCCTCAAATTCCTCTCTGAGGAACGTATGACAGTCCCTGTATCCTGCAATGATCTGTTTTTTCTCACATTTCATCTGCTTTGCAAGTTCCAGGATCGGAGGAACACCGATTCCACCACCCATAAGGAAAACTTTTTTCCCCTCAGCCTTCTCTACAGGAAAACCATTTCCCAGAGGTCCCAGTACCGGAATGGTATCTCCGGCTTTCATCTGTGAAAATTCATCGGTTCCGGTTCCCTGTCCGGTCACTCTGTAAACCAGATGAAGACGGCCATTTTCTTTGTCAATCTCACAAAGACTGATCGGTCTGGGAAGAATTTTGGATTTATCATTTGTATAAAGAGATACAAACTGTCCTGGTTTCGCATCTGCTGCGATTCTGTCAGTCTGGATCCACATACTGTAAATGCCTGCACCAATGCTCTCCTGACTTACAACAGTGCAGATTTCTCTTGTCTTTTCGCTCATTTCATGCCTCCTAGCGATTGTTTAAAGCAGTACTGATGTCTTCGATCATATCTTTTACCGCCTGGCGGGATGCATCTGCATAATTTAATTCACCAAAGGAAGCATATTTTTCCTGTTTGTAAGCTGCAATGATTCCTCTGGAAGAGTTGACGATCGCACCAAGTCCGTCTTCATTAAAGAAATGAACAAGATCGGCACCTTTTCCGCCCTGTGCACCATATCCTGGTACCAGGATGAAGGTTTTCGGCATGATCTTACGGAGAGTTTTTCCCATTTCCGGATAGGTTGCACCTACTACAGCACCTACATAGCTGTATTCATTTCCCATATGTGATTCTCCCCACTGGGCAACCTTCTCTCCAACCCACTCATAAAGCGGACGTCCGTCAATGATTCTGTCCTGAAACTCTCCGCTGGACGGATTGGATGTTTTTACGAGTACAAAAAGCCCTTTGTTCTCTTCTTTACATACATCGATAAACGGGTTGACACTGTCAGATCCCATATATGGATTGATTGTCGCAAAATCTTCGTCAAAACCTGCGATCCTGTTACTTCCCACCTGAACTTTACCCAGATGTCCGACTGCATATGCAGCAGATGTGGAACCAATGTCACCTCGTTTGATATCTCCAATAACTACCAGACCTTTTTCTTTGCAATAATCAATGGTGTTCTTATATGCCATTAAGCCCGGAATACCAAACTGCTCATACATTGCGATCTGTGGTTTCACTGCAGGGATCAGATCGCTGATCGCATCAACGATTCCTTTATTATACTGCCAGATAGCTTCTGCTGCTCCCTCTAATGTTTCCCCCAGTTCAGAAAAAGCTTTCTTCTGAATATGCTGCGGGATATAGTTGAGCATCGGATCCAGTCCTACTACGATAGGAGCGTTTGTTTTTTTAATGTTTTCAATAAGTTTGTTGATCATGAGTCTTTCCTCCTGAATATTGATATGGTATTTTTATGCATTCTGGTATACAACTTTTCCATCACAGATTGTATAGAGAATTTTTCCCTTTACTTTCCATCCGTCAAATGGTGTGTTGCGTCCTTTGGAAGCAAATTCATTTTTATCTATTTTATATTCGTGATCAATGTCTGCAATGACAATGTCTGCCGGATGTCCCTTCTGAAGTGTACCTCTGTCACTTCCCAGAATCTGTGCCGGGTTCCAGCTCATTTTCTCAATAAGCTGTGAGATTGTAAGAATTCCAGTTTCTACAAGTGCAGTATAAGACAATGCAAAGCTTGTCTCAATTCCCACAATGCCAAAAGCCGCATTCCGGATAGAGCCTGTCTTCTCCGGCACTGCATGAGGTGCATGATCTGTACTGATCACTTTAAAGGAACCATCCTTCAGTCCTCGGATCAGTGCATCTACATCTTTCTTCGTACGAAGAGGAGGGTTCATCTTATAGTTTGGATCATCACATTTAATATCATCGGAAGTGAGGATAAAATGATGCGGGCAAACCTCTGCTGTGATATTGTCCAATCCCTCTTCCTTCACAATCTCCATCATCTTCGCAACACCTTCTGTGGAACAATGGCACAGATGCAGTCTTGCCCCTGTCTCTCTGGCAAGAAGAATATCTCTCGCTGCGATCACATCCTCAACTGCATTGCAGATACCTGGCAGACCAAGTCTCCGCGCATTCTCATCCTCATTCATACATCCATCACCGCGCAGATCAATATCCTCACAGTGAGCAAAAATCGGAACATTGAATTTCTCTGCCACTTCCATAGCTTCTTTGCAAAGCCTGGTATTCATAACAGATTTGCCGTCTTCAGATAATGCCGGGATTCCCGCTTTTACCATTCCTTCGATATCAGAAAGTTCCTGTCCCTTCTCCCCCTGCGTAATGGCACCTGCCTGGAGCACATGAATGCCGGCAAGCTGTTTTGCCTTATTATGCACATAATTTACACGATCCGGACTGTCAATTACCGGTGTTGTATTCGGCATTGCAACAACCGTTGTCACACCACCTCTTGCAGCAGCCCGGGAACCTGTCTCTATATCCTCTTTCTGTGTCTGTCCCGGATCTCTGAAATGAACGTGAAGATCGATCAGTCCCGGCATTACCAGACATCCCTTCGCATCTATTACTCTGTCGCTTTTATCTTTTATTTTAAGTTTCTCACCGATCTCGGTGATCACGCCATCTTCCAGATAAATATCGCCTTTCTTATCAGTATCAGTAGCCGCATCTACGATACGTCCTCCCTGAATCAGAATACCCATGCAATTCTCTCCCTTCGTTGTCGTTTGACAATAACTTTCTGATATACATAATACACGAAACTTCTTCTTTTATAAAGCCTTTTTTTACTGATGTGCAGTCTTTTTTGCTTGACAATTCAAAATGCGGGAGATATAATCAGTTCATATCTGGATTATTTAATGTATAGTCACTGGTTTTTAGAGATTATATAACAGTATATAATCTGTAAAATCTGGTGATTTTTTTATTTGCCAGAAACTATATAATTTTTTTATTTTTTATGGAGGTAACAACATGAACAAGGGAACTGTAAAATGGTTCAACGCAGAAAAAGGTTACGGATTTATCACTGGTGAAGACGGTGCAGACGTATTTGTACATTTCTCCGCTATCAATGGTGAAGGATTCAAATCCCTTGAAGAAGGACAGGCTGTAACATACGACTTAACAGAAGGTGCTCGTGGTATGCAGGCTGCAAACGTTACAAAATTATAATTTATAATTTTTGTTAACGCGAGAGGATTGAATTCCGCACTTTTCTATACGGATTAAACCTCAAAAAAATCCCCGGATCATCCGGGGATTTTTTATTGTCTTCTTTCAGTTATCAGTTAATCTGACAAATTTTCTCTTCTATTTGGCATCTGTGCTGTCTGCATCTGCTGTTACCGCATCATCTGTTGTTTCTGCAGATGCGTCATCTGATGTCTCTTTATCATCTGCTGTGGCTGTATTATCTTCTACTTCAGCTTTATCCGCTGCATCTGTATCTGAGGATTCTGTTTCAGAAGCATCTGCTGCATCATCAGTAGAATCAGCATCTGCACTGTCTGTATCAGTGGAAGCTGTTGTGCCTTCTTCTGCTGTATCTGTATCAGCACCGTCTGCATCATCAGATGTATTTGCTGACAGATTCGAAATGTAATTGTCAAGTGCAGTAGTATCCATTACTGTATTCTGAACCACATTCTCTTTGGCTCCTGTCACTTTTACATATGCAGAATAACCAATCCATGCAACAATCACAACACAAATGAATGCCCAGGCAAACATTTCCAGTCCAAAAAGTACTTTTTCTTTTCTGTCTGTTTTGTTATGCAGTCCTTTTCTGGCCTTATAAGCATCGACTTTCTTCTGGCTCATGATAGATCTCCTTTGCATCAATATTTCGTATTTTTTGATTATAGCACACTTTACTGCAAAAGGAAACAATTAGTTTATACTGCAACGATCACTCCGCCGTCATTTGCATACATAGAACTTACACCCGCTGTATCAAGGACTACGATCTTTGCAAGTTTCATTCTCTCTTCAAAAGCCTCTTTGAGCACCTGTGCTCTTGCCGGACAATTGCAGTGACTGATGGCAAGAACCTTCTCTGCACTGTCCGGGGTTTTCTCGATCACCTGCTCTACAAGCTTGATCAGAGCACGATTCATGCCTCTTGCCTGATCCAGCTGGCAGATATTTCCATCATCCGTAGAACCCATGACCGGTTTGATTTTCAATGCACTGGCCACTAACGCTTTCACTTTGCTCAGACGGCCGTTCTTTCTCAAAGTATCAAGATTCTCAAGTATAAAAAATGTATGCTGTCCTTCAATATAATGTTCCACAGTTGAAACAACTTCTTCAAAACTCATCCCTGCTTCTTCGCATTCCTGTATCTTCATTCCGATCAGGCTTTCCCCGATGGATGCGGAACGTGAATTAAACACATGTATTTTTTTATCCGGATGGTCTTCCATAATAAGATCTCTGCCAAGTAACGCACTGTTATAGGAACCACTCAGCTCAGAAGACAAAGTCACTGCATAAATATGCTCAGCCTCGCAGTCATATGCTCTCATATATCTCTCAGGTGACGGGCAGGCTGATTTCGGACATTCCGGGCAGGCTGCCACTTTATCAATAAACTCTGCCTGATCAAATGTTTCATCATCTATGATCTGTTCAGCTCCTACCATCAGAGTCAGTGGAATGGATTCAAAACATTCATCTTTCTTCCATTCGTCCAAAAGTTCTCCACAACTATCTATGATAATCTTATATCTCAATTATATCGTCCTCTTTTCCATTATATGTAGTATTCAATACCAGATATATCTTATCACACCGCTTTACGTTTGAAAAGACTTTTTAATAAAAACACTGTTCTTTTTTTCAAAAGTGCTTTATAATAAAAAGACGCTTCCCGCAAAGTGCAGGAAGCGCTGCCTGATCCACAAAATATGTTCAGAAATATGCAGCAATCCAGAAGTCTTTTTTTAATTCTGAACAGCTATAAATCATGTTATCAGAGAGGTGTTGTATGCTTGCTTTAAAAATTACTGATGTAAAAGATTTTATGAATAAACTCCTGATCGGTGAGGTATTTGACCGTTTTTCTCTTGTCGAGGCATCTGTGACAACCTTCAACACTTTTACCATAAACGGAAAACTTCATTACGATTTCTTTGATACTGACACAAAGGCTGCTTTTGAGGAGAATTCCACAGAATATTCCCTCTGGCATGATGTAAAACCTTATTGTTTTTCTATCATACGCGGCAGACGCACACCTTTGAATTTCAGGATTGTATTTGAACTTTCTCATGATCAGACACAGTCGTTGTTAAAAAATGAACAGCATATTGCAGATATTCCTGTGCAAAGCTTTTATCTGAATATCCGGTACAAGAACCAGTCCCTTTTATGTACAACAGGTGTTTCTTATACTTCATTCAGTCCGGATAAACGTCTGGAACATCTCTGGGATGATTCCATGACTGTTTTTCTCTCCAGTCATCACATTCCCTGTGAGAAATTATGAGTAGATTCTGTTATCAGTCTTTATCCGAATAACGCAGATAATAGACCAGAATATCTATAAACTCACTGTTCGTCGGTTTATCTGCCATTGTACACCCTGCCATTTCTTCCAGTGTATCCTTATGATTCATCCAACATAAGTTTACCAGTGTTCTTATGTTGTGTTCTACATTAGACGGCGTTGATTTATATTTTCTTGCAATGACCGGATAAATATCTTTGGTGACTTTTACCGGTCGCTCATAAATTTTCTGTGCCATTTCTACTGCATCCACAACATAATAATATCCTTTATACTTTGATGTTGCACCCAATTTTCTAATAACTCCATAAACTGCACTCATACATCGTTCCTCCTGTAACTTCCATAATCTGTGTTTTTACAGATTTGGATATCTCATTTATTTACACACATTTCTCTATAAGTAAATGAAAGTCACGATATTGGCTGCCCGGAAGCACCATTGCAGTCACTATTCTCTGTAACCCGTTATATTTTCTGCGGATTCGGCATATTCATTAAAATATCGGCAACTTAATAATAGGAATTCATAAGACATTTGTCAATACCAATGTAATTGTTTTCCACAAAAATAAGGAGCAGAAGTTATTCTCCGCTCCTTATTTGATATTCTGCTATTCTGACAGGCGTATCTGTCCTCTCATTGATCTGCCGGCAAATTGCCTGCTTTCTATCTTATTTTGCAACCATCAGCAAAATTTCATTGCTTCTCTGAACAAATCTGGTCATTTCGTCCGGTGAAAGCTGTTTATGGCTCATCATCGCAAGGTCATACAACTGTTCACAGATAAGCGGAGCCTTGTCAGATTCCTGATTCTCTGCCAGATATTTAACCAATGGATGATTCGCATTCAGAACCAGTGTTTCCTGTCCGCCAAACATATTCGGATCCATTCCATACATATTATACATCTTCATCATATCCTGCATACGGCGGCTCTCTTCGGAAAGAGTCATCATTGCTGATACATTTTCATTTTTCAGATTCTCAACATGTACTTCCAGTTTATCTTTATTAAGGCTCTTGCGGAAAAGTTCTGTCAGTGCTTTGACAGTTGCTTCATCGGCAGTACCCTCACCCTTCATTTCTTCGGTCAGATCAGCATCAATACGCTTAAACTGTACTTCCTGATGTTTCTGCTCAAGACTGGAAATAAATGCACTGTCAATATTATGCTTCAGGATAACGGCATCTTTTCCTGCTTCCTTAAACATATTGATATACTGACTCTGCTGAACTTCATCAGTTACATAGAAAATTACTGTCTTCTCAGGTTCTTTCGCTTCCGCATTGTCTTTGTTTTCAGACTCTGCTGCATCTTCTTTCTTTTCTTCTGTCTGAGCCTCAGTTTCTTCTGTTTCTTTTTTATTCTCTTCAATGCAGTCCTTTAATGTGAGATATTTGCCATCAAGGTTCTTAAAGAGTACATAATCTCCCATTTTCTCTGCAAACTTAGCATCTTTAATACAGCCATATTTAATAAACGGGCTGATATCATCCCAGTATTTCTCATAAGATTCTCTGTCAGTCTTGCACATTCCGGTAAGCTTATCTGCCACTTTTTTGGAAATGTATTCAGAAATCTTCTGTACAAATCCGTCATTCTGCAATGCGCTTCGTGACACGTTCAATGGAAGATCCGGACAATCGATCACACCTTTCAGAAGAAGCAGGAATTCAGGAATTACTTCCTTGATATTATCTGCGATAAATACCTGATTGTTATAAAGTTTGATCGTTCCTTCAATGGAATCATACTCTGTATTGATCTTCGGGAAGTACAGGATACCTTTTAAATTAAACGGATAATCCATATTCAGATGTATCCAGAATAACGGTTCCTTATAATCCATAAATACCTTGCGGTAGAATTCCTTGTATTCATCATCTGTACATTCATTCGGATGCTTCATCCAGAGAGGATTGATATCACTGATGGAAACCGGACGTTTATTGATCTTTACTTTATCCTTTGCAGGAGAAACTTCAACAACTTCCTTTTCACCTTTATCATTTTCTTTTTCTTCTGTCTTTGCTTCCTCATGAATATGTTCAACAACTACATCATCGTCTCTTAACTCAGATTCATCAATTGTCTCATATTCCTGAGGTGCATTTGCTTTGGAAAGGTAAATATGAACCGGCATGAAAGAACAGTATTTCTCAAGGATCTCACGCATACGGTACTCATTTGCAAATTCCAGGCAGTCTTCATTCAGGAACAGGGTGATTTCTGTACCAATCGTATTCTTGTTACCTTCCTGGATATCATATTCTGTTCCGCCATCACAGGACCAGTGTACAGGCTGTGCACCTTCTGTATAGGAAAGTGTATCAATATGCACTTCATCCGCTACCATAAATGCAGAATAAAATCCAAGTCCAAAATGACCGATCATCTGATCATCTGTAGTTTTGTCTTTATATTTCTCAAGAAACTGAGTTGCACCCGAAAAAGCAATCTGAGTAATGTATTTCTCTACTTCATCAGCAGTCATGCCAATACCATTATCGATGAATTTCAGAGTTTTCTCATCAGGATTAACAATTACCTGAATCTCCGGTTTGTATCCTTCCGGAAAAGTATATTCTCCCATTACTTCCAGTTTTTTCAGTTTAGTAATCGCATCGCATCCGTTGGAGACCAGCTCTCTTACAAAAATATCATGATCGGAATATAACCATTTCTTGATGATTGGGAAAATATTTTCACTGTTGATTGATAAATTTCCATGTTTTACAGCCATGCTGTCCACACTCCTTTTTGTTTTTAATCATTTGCCGCAACTTTATCTGTCAATATACTGCATTCTTATCTGCTCTGCCTCCGAAGCCAAGACTATCCTCTCCTGTTTATCCTTTGAAATAGCTTTTGACTCCTGTAAGTTGCTTCTCTGAAAGATATAGTAATACCATTTATTCCAAAAGTCAAGAAAAAATTAGCACTCACCAAAAATGAGTGCTAATAATTTTATATTTTACATATTCCCCTGTATTTTTTCTTCAGATAACTCTTATTTCTTTCGTCTTTTGTATACCACAACTCCCACAATACATCCTGCTGCAATCGCCAGAATAATCACAAACGGTGTGATATTAGTCGTATCTCCTGTCTTTACCGCTGTTTTCGCAGTTGCTCCATTCGGCTGTGGAGTCGGAGTTGCAGTTACAGTCTGCGCCTGCGTAATACTGAAATTCACCTGTTTAGTATCCTGCTCCCCTGTATTCTTCCATTCACTTCCATTATACTTCTGACGGTCAAATGTAACTGTCAATGTGTAGGTTCCGGCCTTCGTAATTCCAAATGCAGCAGTATAAGGTGCACTGCTCCAGCTATTTGTATTGATCACTTTCCAGTTATACGGTACATAGCGGACATCTCCCTTTCCCGGACTTTCATTGTCCATACCCGCTCCGACTGCTGTAAATGTAATCTTTGACTGTGTTGTGTATCCATCTGAACTGATTCCTGTAATCTTATTATCTGCCGGATCTGCAATTTTCGCCTTGCGGGCAGCTTTAACCGTAAACTGAACTTTCACTTCTGCACTGATCTGCTGTTCATTATCAATCACAACTGACTCTGTATAGGAGCCGGCCTTTAACCCCTCCTTCGGGCGGATTTTAAATGTACAGCTCTCCCCCGGTGCAAGCTCTGTGGCTGAAAGTTTCCCGATTTTAAAGTTTTTACCTGACGGTGCATTTAAAGTTACATTTGTATTCCCCTCATTCGTCACTGTAACTTTCTGCGCTTCCGGTGCCTCACTATATCCTTCTTTTGCTTTTCCAAAATTCAGTTCTTCCGGTGTTACGGATAATTTATAAATCTTTTTCAATTCCGAAACAGTCGCAGAAGCTTTGATCGTTGTTAATACATCTTCCTGTCCTTCCGAACTGGTCTGGGCTATCTGAATACTGTCCAGATAATTGCCGACTTTCAGACCGGTCACCGGTACTGCTGTAAATGCAGCAGAATCTCCCGGCTCCAGCACTGATGCCGAAAGTTCCCCAATATCAAAATACTCTGCATATGGCTGCATCAGCGAAACAGTTGTATTTCCTGTATTGGTAAGTGTAATGGTCGTCGCTTCAGGAGTATCATAACCTTCCTTCAGATCATCATAACTGAAAGATTCCGGATCTGCCTGAACTGCTGTGATCTGTTCCTGTTCTGCCTCTTTTACAGATACTTCCGCAGTTACCTGCACTGCTACTTCCGGATCCTCTTCACTTTCAAATATCAGGGTATCACTGTAATCACCCTTCGTCAGACCGGTTTTTGGCTGTACCATGAACATAAGAGAATCACCTTTTGCAATCTGTATTCCTGATACAGCTTCACTTCCATCTTCGTTCATCACCTCAAAATAATCTGATTTCGGTATCTTTAAAGTGACAGTTCCATCCCCTGTATTTGTTACGGTTACGGACAGTGTCTCATTGGCCTGTGTATAATTTTCTTCGATATCGCTGAAATTAAGACTTCCTGTATTTACATCAAGAGACTGTGCCTCAAGAGATGCATCTGCATTGTCACCTGCCGATGGAGCCTCGCTGTCATCCGGCGTCTCTGTCGGTTCTGCAGAAGGCTCATCCGAAGGCTTCAGATCTTCGTCATCTGATGAATCATCCTCACCTTCAACTGCAATCTTCGCTTCAAAAGAAACCTCAATACCTTCTTCCGTCCGGTATGTGATCATATCATCATATTCACCCGGTTCCAGCCCTTCCCTCGGCTGTATCCATACGCTTACAGATTCACCTGCACTCAGCGGTTCTGTAATATCCTGAACCATAAAATGTTCCGGACTGATCTCCTGAAAATTCAAGTTCTCATTTCCGGTGTTCGTAATCTGCACATACTGTGCTTCCACATCCTCAAGATCACTCTTTACTGTTCCAAAATCACAAATCTGATCTTCGCTGTCCTCTACAGTGGCAGTCGCTTCGTAAGTCTTTTGATCTTTCTCTGATCCATCTGTCTGCACATTTCCGTTCTCATCCACCTGCAGCTGATCTTCTGTATAAATTTTCATCTGGGAATCATCAGTACCTTCTGTTGTTTCCTCCGGCTGACCTTTTGTGTTCTGAGAGTCATCTTCCTGTTCATTCCCTGCATTCTGCTGTACATCTTCTGTTCTATCTACATCCTGATTTTCAGAATCCTGACTGCCTTCTGCATTATCTGCTGTTTCTTCCAGCTGTGCCTCCTCTGTTCCATCTGCCGTTTCTTCCAGCTGTGCATTCTCTGTTCCATCTGCCGTTTCTGTCTGCTGTGTATCCTCTGCTTCCTGTTCCACTGCTTTCGCCTCTTCTTCAGTTGCAGCTACCTCTAACGTCTTTGCAGTAAGAATACCTGTCAGTCCGCTTCCATCTACAGGGGTCAGATCAAGCACCAGTCTGCATCCCAGATCATCCTGAGTGATCGTATAGGTCTTCTCAGTACCTACCTGTGTTAACTCCTTCTCCCCTGTCTGTCTTGACCAGGAAAAAGTGAAATCTTCATCTGTAACCCCTTCCGGTGTAACCTTTGCATAATCTGCACTCACTACTACGCCTACAGCTGCCAGTCCCTTAATCTTAAGCTTACCGCCCAATTCTCCTGACGGAGCTGCCGCAAAAACCATGGATGGAATCATTGAAATAACCATCATCACAGTCATTACAACTGCAAGAAATCTCTTTCTCTCCATCTGTAGTCCTCCTTTTCATTTATAATAAAATTTGTAATTATTCAGCAGCCACTCTGAAGGTACTGAATAATTACAGTTCTGTGATGCTTCTGTGTCTGTCTGCCCTTTTCATTCCCATCACAGACCACAGCACCGTTTTTCTCTTTATAAAAGCATTATAGCATCGCATTTTCCGGAAATGTAATCTGTATTTTCTCCCTTAAAACAACTTCAGCCCCTGAGTATCAGAGTTCAATTTTCTCCAATATTCAGGGACCGAACTGTGTTTTACAGTTATTTCTCCGATATATCACGTGATATCCATAATTTGACCGAACAGTTTTTATCCTTCTACTATCAGATATTTTCCATCCGGCAGAGCAAATACTTCACTTGCATCTTCCAGTTCTTCATCTGACATTCCTTCCACATCAGCGCCTGACTCTTCCAGATATTCTCTCACTTCTTCAATAGAATCCACAACCTGCGCCATGCAATCCTCAAGGAATGCTTCCGCTGCTTCATATGATTCTGCTACCGCCTGTGGAAAAAGCTGCTCCTGATTTTCAAGAAACGTATTAATACATTCTTCTGTAAACAATTTAAATAACCTCCTCAATCTTTCCCTTTGCCCGGATCAGCTTCTCAAGGACCGGTTCAACCTGTTTTGTCATATAGGACGCAGCTGACCGTACCCCCTCCTTGGAATGCTCCATGGCAAAGCCATATTTTACCGCTTTAAGCATCTCTATATCATTATATTCGTCTCCGAACGCAATACATTCTTCCGGCGAAATATGATATCTTTTCTGATATTCTCTGATTCCTTTTGCCTTGTTTGTTCCAAAAGGAATAAAATCGATCCACTCATTTCCCGAAGTGACAACAACACATTCTTTTCCAAATCTGTCCATCCAGTATTTCACAGATTCTTCTGTAAGGCCGGCCGGTTCAAACACAGCCAGCTTCATGATAGGAGCCGTCATCTCTTCCATACTGTTTACAAATCTGCATTCATTTTTTACTTCATATAACATATGGTCATGAAATCTCTTTGTCTTCGGCATCAGGTAGTGGTAATCCTTTGCAGAACAGGTAAACTCGGCATCCTTCTTTTCCAGGATTGCAGAAATAATCTCCCCTGCCAGCTTTCTGTCAAAAGAATCCTGATACAGTACCTCTCCATGATCCACTGCCAGTGCACCATTCTCCGAAATATAGGAAATCTCTGAAGCAACAGGCGCAAACAGCTTTGTCATATTCGGATATTGTCTTCCACTGGCTGCCACAAACATAATCCCCAGTTCCTCTAACTGCCTGATCAGCGAAAAAATTTCTTCAGGCAGAGACTGTGCCTTATGTAAAAGTAGCGTCCCATCCAGATCACTTGCAACCAGCTTAATCATTTCCATGTTCCTCGCAAATTTTTACCAGATCTGTCGGTTTCTCAGCGACAAGATCTGCTCCATTCTCATTCAGTTCTTTTCGGTCACGAAAGCCCCATAGCGCACCTACTGTATACATTCCTGCTGCTTTACCGGTCTTCATATCTGTACTTGTATCTCCCACATACATACATTCTTCCGGTTTTACACCAAATTTCTCCGCAACCATAAGCGGACCATCAGGTGCCGGTTTCCTGCGGATTGCTTCGCTCTGACCAACTACCATATCAAATTCCCCGTCAAAAAGCTGCGCAATTACTTTCACAGCTGCAGGATGAGGTTTATTTGAACAAACTGCCAGCTTCATTCCATGTTCCTTCAATTTCTTTAAGGTTTCCGGCATTCCCTTATAGGGAACTACTTTATACATCGGATCTGCTTCAAACATTTCCCGGTAAAGCTTCTGTCCCTCATCATAATGCGCAAGTTCCGGATCCCCCGCATCCTTAAGTGCGCGGCGGATCAGCATATTTGCCCCTTCTCCGCTGTAATATCTGAAATTATCCACCGGAAGTGTTTTCAACCCGAATTTTTCCATAATAATATTAGTCACATAAGCCATGGAATCCAGCGTATCAGCCAGTGTTCCATCCAAATCAAATATACATGCTTTAATCATCTTTTGTCATCCTCTTAAGTTAATTCCTGATTTCTTCATTTCATAAAATAATCTGGCAACCGGGAGTCCTACCACATTATTGTAATCTCCGTTGATCCCCTTTACATAAATTCCGAAAAGTCCCTGGATGCCATAGCTTCCAGCCTTATCCATAGGCTCTCCTGTAGCAACATACTCTCTGATCTCCTCATCTGAAACCGGATAAAACGTCACATCTGTACTTTCATAAAAAGTACGTTCTGTCCAGACTTTTTCTTTCTTTTCCCATACAGAAACGCCGGTATATACCTGATGAGTATTTGCCTGAAGTTTCTTTAATGTATTCACTGCATCCTCTGTATCATGAGGTTTGCCAAGGATCACATTCTCAAACACTACCACTGTGTCAGATCCGATCACAATTGTTCCGTCGGCACTATCTTTCATAGTGCGGATAACAGAAGCTGCTTTATCCGAAGCCAGCTGTTTTACTGCCTCTCCCGGATTGTCTGAGATGCGATTCTCATCACCTGATGCAGGCAGCACTTCAAAATCCACGCCAGCCCGTTCCAACAGTTCTTTTCGTCTGGGTGAAGCAGATGCCAAAATAATTTTTCTCATAATAACCTCTTCTTTCCTGTCATAGTATACCTTGTATCTTTTTGGTATGCAACTGCTTTCATTAACTCTTTCCATAAAATTTCGCTTTTCTTTTTATCTGAAAAGTATTAAAATAACAATAACCTATAGCTGAATAAAATGGTGTCAGGAGTAAAAGATATTTTTATCCTGACTCGCTGTCAAAAATAGGAAAATATCAGAAAGGAGTTTATGATTATCATGGCTAAAATTAATAAATACTGGGGATATGTTGCAATAGGTGCCCTTACAGCAGCTGCTGCCGGTGCTGTAGCTGCCCTTATTGCCAAAAAAGGATCCTGTAAAGAGGATTTTGATTTTGAAGATGACTTTGATGATTTCGATCTGACTGATGAAAAGGAAACTGCTAAGGAAGATCAGGAACCTGCCGAAGATTTCCAGTCCTGGGAACATACAGGCGAACAGTCTGCAACAGATGACACCGAAAGCGAAGAAGCTGAAGAAGCTGCTGATACAGACGATTCTGAGAAGTCTTCCGATAAAGCTGCTGAAGTTGAGATTAAAGATGCAGAAGAGGAAGAAGATGCCGATGAACCCGAGAATTTTGAAGAGACTATGGACGCTGCATCTGAATCTGAAGAATAAACGTTACCGTTCACAGTAATGTAACCAAAAAGGAATGTTACTTCACGATTATACAATCGTAGAAGCAACATTCCCTTTTTATTCTGATTATATTATTATATTACTATTTCAGTCTCATTATGCTCTCGGAAGTTTAAATGAGCTCTTCAGAGACACGATACGGTTGAATACCGGTGCACCCTCTTTAGAATCATGGATATCTGCACAGAAAAATCCTGTTCTTACGAACTGGAAGCTGTCATAGCCTTTTGCTTCCATAAGTGCTGGTTCTACATATGCAGTAACTTTTGTCAGAGAGTTCGGATTTACATTCAGAGAACCATCTTCTTTGTTGTATACACCCTTCTCCTCGTCTACGATATTCTCATAGAGACGTACTTCTGCTTTTCCTGCCTGACTTGCTTCTACCCAGTGAATGGTTCCTTTTACTTTTCTGCCATCCGGCGCATTGCCACCCTTTGTTGCTGGATCATAAGTACAGTGTACAACACGTACAGTTCCATCTTCATCAGCTTCATATCCTGTACAGATTACAAAATATGCGTTCATAAGACGAACCTCTGTGCCCGGGAACATTCTCTTATATTTCTTAGGCGGATCTACCATGAAGTCTTCTCTCTCAATATAGAGTTCTCTGCCAAACGGTATTTTACGGGTTCCCAGTTCTTCGTTCTCCATATTATTCGGAGCTTCCAGATATTCCACTTCGCCTTCCGGATAATTATCGATCACAAGCTTGATCGGATCAAGAACAGCCATCAGACGGGGACGTTTCAGTTTCAGATCCTCACGGATGCAGTATTCAAGCATTGCATAGTCAACAGAGCTGTTTGCTTTGGATACACCACAGAGTTCTACGAACATCTTGATGGATTCCGGTGTAAATCCACGGCGGCGCAGAGCTGCGATGGACACCAGACGTGGATCATCCCATCCGTCTACAATGCCTTCCTCTACCAATTTCTTGATATAACGTTTACCTGTAACTACATTTGTCAGATACAGTTTTGCAAACTCAATCTGCTTCGGCGGCTGTGGGTATTCCAATTCTTTTACAACCCAGTCATACAGTGGTCTGTGATCCTCAAACTCCAGAGTACAGATGGAATGTGTGATTCCCTCAATCGCATCCTCGATGGGATGGGCGAAATCATACATTGGATAGATGCACCATGTATCACCTGTTCTGTGGTGAGTCATATGAGCAACACGATAGATAACCGGGTCGCGCATATTCATGTTCGGAGATGCCATATCGATCTTGGCACGAAGCACTTTCTCTCCGTCTGCATATTTGCCTTCTTTCATCTCTTCAAAAAGCTGCAGGTTCTCTTCTACGCTTCTGTTTCTGTATGGACTTTCTTTACCCGGCTCTGTAAGAGTTCCACGATATTCACGGATCTGATCTGCTGTCAGGTCACATACATAGGCTTTGCCTTTCTGGATCAGCTTTACAGCAGCTTCATACATCTGTCCGAAATAGTCAGATGCAAAAAACAGTCTGTCTTCCCAGTCTGCACCAAGCCATTTGATATCTGCCTTGATGGATTCTACAAACTCACTCTTTTCTTTGGTCGGGTTTGTATCATCAAAACGCATGTTGAACTTGCCGTTATATTCCTGTGCAAGACCATAGTTTAAAAGAATAGATTTCGCATGACCGATATGAAGATATCCATTCGGTTCCGGTGGGAAACGCGTATGCACGGTGTCATAAACACCCTCTGCTAAATCTTTATCAATGATATTCTCAATAAAATTTTTGGAAACTGTTTCGTTCTCCATCTTTTTCCCTCCTGTTGTCGTATTTTATACTGTTTTTTCACACATCTATATATAAAAAATACAACTGAATATTTTTTATGTCGAATGAATTTATATTATCATTGGAAATTCCATCTGTCAACCGTTTACACAACAGTGACAGGCCTTATATTTCTCAGACGTTACTGTTCACTCCGTTCACAGTAACGTAGCCAAAATTCATTCCAGATTG
>NZ_JAJDML010000005.1:0-124334 GCF_020594215.1 Blautia sp. DFI.1.216 | reverse complement strand
GACATATCCCCTACCATATGAAAGTTTGTTTTTATCTATATTAAATATATCTTTTTCCATATAAATATTATACCATATGTATCGGTTTATGTAAACATTTGTTCTGTTGTTTTGCAAAAAAATTTGCGCGTCTAACTCATCACTGGAAGTAACGAGAATGCGACGCGCAGTTATTCAATCTGATCAATCGATCTTTCCTGTAATACTCCTGTTATAATTTTCTTATAGTCTTCTTTTGAAATTTCTACTGACAGCTCATTTCTTCGTCTGTCATAAGTTTCCCCTGATTCATAAATAATTTTATAGCAATAATTAAAGTTCAAATCTTCCATGCCTCCAATCAAAAATAGCTTCATGCCATCAAAATTTTTAACTAAAATAATGATAGCATGAAACCATTTTAGCGTAAAGCAACATTCTCCATAAAGAATTCAATAATTTTTTCAGCCAATTTATTATGAAGACTATTGCCAAATTCATCAATGATCAGCATTCCGGCATTTTCTATTATCCTGAGCAGATGAGGCAGCAAATCGGCAAATACCTAGTTTCCCTGCGATTCGCCCTTGTTGCCATAGAGCAATTCCACTTCTTCGTTTCAGGATTAATCCTTAATAACTGACAACTTCTAATATTAATATATTTATGAAAGAATTCTTCCAACAATTCAAGCGATCTCCTTATTGATAAAATGCCCCAGTGATGTAAAGACCATGTCTGGGTTTTCTTTTGATAATTGTGATATTCTCGCCAATTTCGTTTCCATTAGTTCCCCTATCTCTGTGTATAGCTAATGTTTCCTCTTTGATATAGTTTCGCAGGCCAGAACTGCGAGGCACAGTTCTCTCTCGACTTCCCTCCAGTATTTATTTTTGTTCATACCTTCACCGGTACTGTTCGGGCCTCCGACTACCTGCATTTCGTTTGTCTTTTTTCTTTTGGTTGGCGGACATACTTTTCATTTACACACTCTGAAAAGAAAATGCAGGTCCTCTCCAGTTGACATATAGTCCCTGTCTGACATGAATAGTTTCAACAACACCGCAGAGGCATGCAAAATCTCACCATAACGATAAGTGCATATATTGTCTTCCACCCTGACCACGGTGTCGACCCTCTGATACTTTGGGATTTCGGTGCTCCATAGCTATCCCTGCTATCTTGCTGTCTACGCTTAGCCTTCACGTTACCGTAACAGACTCAAGACTCGCTTCAAATGCTGTGGTTAACAGCTTATTTGATGGGACCACCCACCGGACTATATACCCTTTGCTGAACGCACGGTCAGACCCTCAGTATACTCCTACTTAGTTTCTTTTGGGTATATACCGGTATGATCACACTATTTTTTTGTTATTTGGAATAAAGATTTTAAAATAGGCCATATAAAAGGTTCACTACTCATATATTCTACCAATATCAGAAGCGAAAGCAAAATACCACCCCAAATTATGAGATATATTCGCACAGATCTATCAATCGTTCGTTTCATTTCTGTTTTTATGTCATCATTCTGAAAACACTCTCTTATATCATCTTCTGTTAGTATTTCTCGGTAAGAATCTTTTAGCTTGTCATAACTACTATATACTTTTTGTAGTTCATATTTTGACTGTTGATAGCTAATAAAAAGATAACCAAAAGAGGCTATCAAAACAATTTCTGAAAGAATTGTGATGTCTTTTGTAAAAATATTGTCCAAAGGCTGATCAGATACGATGTTCGCAAGTATTACAGAAAACAGGAATCCCAAAATAGCCAAAAGATTTGTCTTGAACTTATCTAACATCTCCGTTGCATATTCTCCAGTTCTCGATACAATATCCGTAATAAATTCTGCAACTTTATTTTTTAATTCCAAATATTGAGTTACATTATCTCTCAAATAAAGATTGTAATTCGTTTGAATGGATGCCATTACTCCATCACTGATATTTAACAAAGATTCATATTTACAATGGAGACATATAATATTCCTAGCTATAATCACTTTATCAACAATACTGCCGCCTGAATAAATCCAATTGTAGATTTTATAAAGATTATTATTTCCCTGTATATTTTCAAGAGTATCATGATATTCCATTGAACGCTGCCCCATTATCTGAAGTTTCAGTTTACCATCCTGTATGAATGAGTTTGAAGCCAGTAAACAAGCAGACAAAATTGTTTCCATTTTCAGGAATAAGTCTTTGAGCGGGTTTCCTTCGTATCCAATTTCTATTTTAAAATCATCTGGAAGTAATTCATAATTGTCCTGATTATAAAAATATGCATTTTCTCTGCATTCCAGTAATCTGTTTGTTCTATCAAAGTCCAAATCCAGTGGTCTGCTTCCTGCCGTCAGAAAGAACATTGTTTTTGTATAAAACATATCTCTACTGTCAAATAATTCAAAGGTTATACTCCGACCAGCTTTTTTCATAAAATTCGAAAATGCTGTTAAAACTTTGTCTATTGGTAATGAACTAATATCTTCAGCAAATTTTTCAAAGCAGTATACAGATAAATATCCATTTACTATTTTTTTGTCTATTGTAAGGCTAACCTCAACTGTTTCATCACTTTCAAGACCTTTAAGAAATTCTGCATACTCTTCCTCTACATTTTCTTTTAAATCAAAGGATTCTCCCCCCTCTGAAACTAGATAAATTTTTATTTTGTCTCTATTAGAAATATCCCAAATCGTATTCATCCATTCTGAATATTGTACCGGAAGTTCTTTGCTGAAACTGAACTCTGCCTCATATGTATATCTCCGTTCTTCTTCCTTTCTCAGCTCTGTAATTTGATTTCGGATTCTTTCCAACATAAGAAACTACTCCTCTCTATTGTCTTCATTATTGCGTGCAAATGTCTGAAAAGTGCGGTCATCGCTTAACCTTATTTTAAGATATTTTTTTCCATACGCATCTTCATATGCACTGATATCATTTTCATTTCCTATATCTGAGATTTTTAACATAATTCCTGTATTTATTTTATAAGTTCTTATTGCTTTTTTCTTTATGGCGTCTGGTAGTGCCTGAAATTGTCTGTCAAATCCTTTTTCTTCTGGAAGTCTATTTAGTCTTTCATGTAATTCTCGTTTTTGCTCGCCTGTCATATCATTAGGCATATAACCCGTAAATATTTTTTCAATCATATTATCATAATCGAACATCTCCCGATTTGCATTGTTCATATATGCGTACATGGCATTTTGGATAACTCTATTATCATAAGGCGCTGTTTTCTTCAATTTTCTGTTTAAACACTTTTCAACAGAATCATATGTTTTGTACGTATTTACCCTGTCATTCTGACATTCCACCAACTCTAGGAAATCGAACCACCAATATTTTGCAACCGTATTCGAATATATTTTTGCCTGAAACTGATCTGCATTCAGATTATTCAAATCAAACATGCATGTTTTCCAGATTTTCTTTGTATCTTTTGAGAATCCAAATCTTTCACTGTAGTCCCTTTCATCAAAGAAACCTGTATGCTCAATTTTAGCAAGAATACACTTTCTGTTTCCATTATCCTCAAACAATGCAAAAATCAAACTTCCCTTCTGTACACTGATGTTCATATGCCCAATCCGAGCCTGAGCTTCCCGTTCATTTCTGACAAGTCTTTCTGCAATTGAATCTATCTTTTCTTCAATCGCATCTGGAGTTTCCAGATTTCCTGCAATCTCAAGAATTCCCGCAATAACTTCGGTTCTTGTTGACTGTGTATGATATTCCCTGATGGAAACATTGTTGCTCACATGAACAATCAATTGTTCAATATAATCTTTAAACTTTGGCATCATATTCACATTTCTTCTTTGAACACTGTTGTTTTCATAATCAATCACTCTGACTGCCTGTGCAATTATTTCCATCATAACTCTCCTTCATTTTATCTTTTGTTTATAAAACCTTTGTTGGAATTATCTATTTCACTCTAATTCTTTTCCATTCCAAGTAATCCAGATTCTGATAATACAAATATTTATAATTCAGAATCATTAGTCATGTTTATATCAAGTTCTCACAACATATCAATATCGTCACTGTAAATACATTTTCCACCTTTATCAATTTTGTATATCACCTCTTTTTCCCATACGGATTAATGTTACCTCTTCATGTTCTATATGTGAATATCCATCCACGTTTTTCTACGCTCTGTCTTCCATTATAACAATCTCCATATTAGACCGCAACAATTTTTCTATATTTGTATGTACTATTTCACATATATAAATAAATGCTTATTTAAGCTAATCCTTTCTTCCACCCCATTATCAAACCTATACACCATCCTCCTCCGATCAAACACCGGATTCGCATCATGTATAACACTATGATGATTCGGGCATACAATCATCTGGTTATTCGCATCATTATTCAAACTATTAACAAAATAATCAATGTGATGTGCCTCTGCGATATGTGAACCATATTTTTCTCCAATCACCTGCCCGCATATCTGGCATCGGTATCCGTACAACAGCTTCAAATTTTCTCCAATTTTTCTGTTCAGTTTACGAATCTTAACAATCTGTAACTTCTTTTCTATTCCACTGCTTTTATCTTCCATCTCATATTCTATTTCATTCTCCACAGTCCGCTCTCGCATTCCTTGAATTGCCTTTTTCATAACCTGAAAATCATCCTGTGCTATTGGCTCCAGAAGAAAAGTATCTTCATATTCTGTGGTATAAATAGCAAGATATTCCTTTAGTCCATCTGGCATTTTTATATAACTTCTGTCTTTTGGATCTCTGTTTTCACGAATCATCTTTATGTAACTCATGCTTTTGAAAAAGTATTGCTGAAGTGCCTGTGACAGCTCACCATTTCTTGGATATCTGATCTGATAGGCATCCTTCTTTCTCTTTTCTACTGAGTTATTCATATTAACGATTTTCGCATCATACGTTTTTCCATTCATAAAAAAATGAATGATTTTAGATTGTCCACGCTGTAAAAAATTCTCCATATTTCGGAGAAAAATCACCTGATTATCTAACGGCAATGTAAAGCCTTCCATCAATGTAGACCAGTCTATTTCTTTTTTATACACATAATTTTCTGATTCCATACGCATCTTCTCCATCACTATAAAAGTGCTTTTATCTGCTCTTTATACCGTCTCCGATAATAGTCCATCGCCCTATACTCAATAACATCCTTCATTTGTTCCGCCAGCACCGGCTCCTTCACAATTTCTTCCATTTCATCCCTCAATGCCAACGCCGCGCCATCCTTTTTCACAAAGAATTCTTCCCCAGATTTTAACAGAAAGCGTACCGGCATTTTCATTATCTTTTGGATATGGTTCTTATCCGAAATCTTGCGATATTCCTCATATGTAATCTCTTTCTCCAAATCCTTCCAGTTTGTTCCTGTAGAGAAGAATTTTTTCCAGCTTGCCAGAAGTTCCACCTCTGACACTTCCATTCTCACATTCCCATGGTTATAAAAAGCCATCAGTACCGGCATTTTATACACCTTGCTCATGTTGGTGTTTTCCAGCAGATTTATAAAATCTTTTCCCATTCCCTGGCTGAATTTTTTCTGCTCATCTGTGAGTTCATCCAATTCTTCCAGATAATTCAAATACTTTTTAAACGGATTCTCATTCGAATGTGTGACCGCCATCTGATACACATCATCATCCATATAAGTAAACAAATCCATTCTGGTTGGTTGTTTGCCAAGCAATTCTTTGATCCGGAAATACTCGTTTCTGATTTGTTCTTTGATTGTCAGTTGTTTCTTGTCCATTTCTGCAAACAGATCAATCAATCTCATATCAAAATCAACGAAGCATTCATCTGGATAATCTGCCTTATCTGCCGGATAATATGTTTCTTTTCCTGTTTTATTTTTCCCTATCAGCAAATACCTGACTCTTCCCGCTTTTTCATAATTGCCGATAAAGTCCAGAACATTGAGATATTCTTTTCCCTTACTTCTGCGCAATCCCCTTCCAAGCTGCTGCAGAAAGACAACCGGAGATTCTGTCGGACGCAGGAACATTACCATATCGACTGATGGAATATCTACACCTTCGTTGAACATATCCACTGAAAAGATAACTTTGATTTCTCCATTTTTCAGTTTCTCAATCGCTTCTGCTCTGTCCATGGAAAACTCTCCATCTGCATTACTATAAACTGCTGCCGACGGAATTCCTCTTTTACCGAATTCTTTTGCCATTTCTTCTGCATGTTTTCTGGAACAGCAGAATCCTAATGCCTGACTAGAGCCATATTTGCAGTAATATTTGTAAATCAACTCATGCCTGTAAGCATTCCCGATATAAGTTCTGTTCAGTTCTTCTTCTGCATATTTTCCCTTAACTATATGTAGCTTTGTGTAGTCAGTCTCATCATAAATTCCATAGTAATGAAACGGAACCAGCATTCCCTTATTGATTCCATCTTTCAGTGAAATCTCATACGGCACATTATAATCGCAGATTTCATATATATTTTTGCCGTCCATTCTCTCAGGCGTTGCCGTCAGTCCAAGGAGAAACTGCGGTCTGAAATATTCTACAATTCTTCGATATTGGTCATTGACTGCATGATGAAATTCATCAATCACCACGTAATTGAAGTAATCTGGAGCGAAATATTTTTCATTTAAATATTCCGGTTTTCCAAGGCTTGCTACCGAGGCAAATATAAGCGGTTTATCTGTGCACTTCTCAGCTCCCATAAAAAATCCATAGTCTTTGGAATTCCTTACATTCTGAAAAGAAACTGCTGCCTGTTTCAGAATCTCTTCCCTATGTGCAACAAACAACACTTTCTCATATTTTTTTGAATCAAAAGCAGCCAGAAATGTTTTCCCGATGCCCGTTGCAGCCTGAATGAGTGCTTTCTGTGCTCCTTCTGCTCTTGTATCTTCCAATGCGCACAATGCCTCGATCTGTGCTCCTCTTGGTTCATATAAAGGTTTTATTTTCGTATCATTTGTTTCCGACTCCGTAAAGTCATATCTGTCAAGGTCTTTTGCCACCGCCGGACGATGCCAGTTCTGGGAGTAACGTTTTAATTCTTTATCATCAATGATAATGGAATGATTCACAAATAAATCTTCAAATGTACGAAAGAACTCTTTGTAGTTTTCCGGGTCCTTCTGACTGCTGAACCGATAATTCCATTCTATTCCTGAGGTCAGCGCACTCCTGGAAATATTGGAAGAGCCGATGTAAAGTTCACTGTAATCTGTATAATGGAAAATGTAAGACTTGGGATGAAAAGACCGTCCTTTTTCACAATAAAATCTAAGATCAACTCTGTCACCAAGTTTTCTTTTGATCAGATATAGTGCTGATGGCTGTGTAATTCCAAGGTAGTTTCCTGTCAGGATTCGGATTTTGGCTCCACGTTTTAAAGTATGTTCCAGTTCTTTCAGCAACATTCTCACTCCGGATTCCATAAGAAAAGAGACAATGATATCAACGCTTTCTGCTTTTTTCATGCTCTGTATCAGCTGATAATATAGCTGTCTTCTTTTATCCGGTCCGCCGGTCATTGCATCTGTGGAATATTCGTTTTCATACCCGATGTTTACTTTTTCTGCAGAAGTAAATTCAGCCATTTTTCCTCACCTCTTCCCGGTCGGACATCTCCTGTGATCCAATGTTCTTCTATTTTAAGGCCATGCATGTCATGTATGAAATCTTTAAATGTATATGTCGTAAAATCGGTAAAATATCTTCCGTTTCGTTCACCTTCAAATTCTCCGTATTTAAAAGAGGTATAAATCCATCCTTTCGATTTCAATGCTGCATACATATTTTTCAAAACTTCACGCAGTTGTTTTTTCGGCAAATGGAGAATAGATGCACAAGCCCATATGCCATCATATTTTTCTTTTTCATCCAATTCCTGAAACAACATCTGCCTGACTTTAATTTCCGTATATTCACTTGCAATCCGACACAATTGTTCTGAACCATCAACTGCATCTACCTGATATCCACGACTCAGAAAGTACTTTGTATCTCTACCTGCACCGCAGCCAAAGTCAAGAATATACGCATCTGGGTTAAGTTTCTCCAGAAATTTATCTTGCACTTTTGTAAACTTTACCGAAACAGTCCCAGAGGCAAAAGACTGCGCATTTTCGTTGTAATATTTTAATGTTTTATCTATATCTGCCATATATTCACTCACCAAATGCCATCCAGCACTGATTTCACTCCTGTTTTATCTGCAAAATACCTGTTTTGTTTCTTATGCCTTAATTTTTCTGATAAATCTAACTTCTTTGTGACATATTATACATTTTTTTGACATAAACAGCAACAATTTTCGTCAGACATTTTTTGTTATATTCACTTATCTATAATACGCAAAAACTGTTGCATATTTCTTTTTTGATATCTTTTCTCTTTCATCAACTTCCATATAAGTAAAAAAGAAAGCCAGACTGCACATAGGTTTCTTCCCCTACATACAGTCTGGTTCTCTGATTCCATCATTCATTTCTGGTAATAAGTCAATAAATCAGACATTCCATTACTCTTCCGCATCCATCTCCGACTTAATCTCATCCTCGCAGTCTGCCATTGCCTGCAGTGTCATAGTGAGCAGCTTCTGCAGTTCCCAGCCGAGTTGTTCGGCTCCTCGCTCGATGACTTCTCTGGAGCATCCTGCTGCGAAGCCTTTGCTTTTATATTTCTTCTTGAGGGATTTGAGTTCCATGTCTTTTGTGCTTTTGGATGGTCTCATAAGTGCTGCTGCCCAGATAAGTCCTGTAAGTTCGTCCGCCGCAAAGAGTACTTTTTCCATTTCGTGTTCCGGTGCTACATCAATGGTTGCGCCACATCCTACTGTGATGCCGTAGCCGTGGGATACAACTGAATGGATTACGTCTTCGCCTACGCCTGCTTTGCGGAGCATTTCCGGAGCTTTCAGGCAGTGTTCTTCCGGATATAACTCAAAGTCAATGTCATGGAGGAGTCCTACAATTCCCCAGTATTCTGCATCTTCGCCATAGCCAAGTTCACTGGCATACCATTTCATTACTGCTTCTACAGTCAGGGCATGCTGAATATGGAAGGGATCCTTGTTGTATTTCTTTAATAATGCGAATGCCTCATCTCGTGTAATTGTTTTCATTATTTTGTCACTCCTCATATCTGAATTGTCAAGCGGATAAAATATCTGCTTTGCTACTTGCTCATAACTGAATAACTGCTCCGCAGTTTATCTGTCAATCTGGATCTGACATGCTTCCATTGCTTTCAGTGCATTCTCATGGCTTTCCGGTGTTACGCCTGCGCAACATTTAGCGTCTACGATGATCGGAACTTCCGGGAGAGATGCTTTTGCCAGAAGTGCATTGGAAATAACACAGATGTCTGTGCATAAACCTACAAATGTGATACTTTTGATTTCATTATCCTCATTCATTGCCACCAGTTCTCCTGCAAGATCTGTGGAACCAAAGGTTTCTTTATCAATGGGTTCTGTTTTTCTGAGTGCATCTAATTCGCTTCTGATCTGCCAGCCTTCAGTGTCACGGATACAGTGCGGTACAGGAAGCTTCTGTCCTTCCTGGGTGTCAAGATAGTAAGTCTCATGGGTGTCTCTGGTAAAAAGAACAACTCCATCAAAATTTTCGATTTTCTCTTTTACACCAGGTACAATGGCAACTGCCTCTTTTGTTCCAAGAGCTCCGTCGATGAAGTCATTCTGCATGTCTACAACTACTAATACCTTCTGCATATTTCCTTCCCTTTCGTTCTTTCTGCACATTTTTTCAGATAATGCTATAAAATCTCTGGAAACGTATGCTGTTATTATTTGTTATTACTATACAACGACAAAGTGTTTTTGTACAGGCAAAAGTGCCTGTTTTACTATAGCAATTCCATAAAATATCAATCATCTATTTTTCAGTATATTTTTCAAATCTGTACTTCTGTTTAATATCCGGATATTTGTCTCTGTCCACTTCACTCATAAACATATCATAGGGTCTGGCGCAGATTTTGAAAGGTGCGTAGAGAGCCTGGTAGATCATCAGTTTTTCACCGTTTTCTGTGTGATGGGCTACTGCAAGGACTTTATAGAGATATTCGGAAGTATCCGGGGATACCCATTCTCTTTTGAAATGCTGTACAATGTCGCCTGCATGAATATCGTGTTCCGGTGTTTCCAAAGTGTTTTCATTTTCCGCACTGTCAGGTTCTTCCGGTTCTGTGTTGAGTTCCATATATTCTTCTTTATCAAGGGAAACCGGGATTCCGGAACGGCCATTGATGTGGACGCCGCCATACCAGGTACCTGTGACCTCACAAATATCACCTACTTCGTATTCCATGCTGCAGTCATTATTTTTCTTTATGATTCTGATCTTTGCCATTTTATCATCTCCTAGCATATAGTTCTTATTTCATGCAACCAGAAAAACACTCTAACACGTTAGATTATATTCTCCAGCAAGTTCTTCATTTAAAACAACCACCTCAACACCCCATATTTTTCTGACCTTAAGCAATCTGGCTCTTAATTCTGCCAATGGCCCGGCTAGCCACGTAATATCTTCTGCGTTTTTTACAACCAGAATAAATTTTAATTTTACATCTTTCATATTGCTTACCGATCGAAGATTGTCTCCTATCTCTGACGTATCCTGATATCTGTTCATAATTGCCGCCAGATATATCTGCAAAGATGATATAAACTTCTCAGTTATTGAACCATAATATTCTTCGAATTTCAGTTCTTTTTCCTTCGATTCATATCTATTCGCCACATTTGGACAACTTTTCTTTGCTTCCAGAAACACTATATTATTTCCATTATATTTCAGGATAAACTCCACTGTTGGGATTCCATCTCCAAGTTTTTTATAAATTTCAGATGTCTCAATATGAAATAAATCTTTTTCATCATATTTTCCAAAATTCATTCCTGATTCTGGTATAACGCTCACTTTAATGCCACCCCGATTTCTTCTCGATACAACTGACGGAATGTATCCATAATTGCATTATGTTCCAACAATTCAAATTCCGGTGCTATCTCACATAATACTTTGTTGTTTTCATTTTTATATAAGGAAATGTACTGCAGTTTACTGTCCTGTCTCCGCTTTACTTCAATATATTTAGATAAAAAATAGTCATGTGTAGAAACAAAAATCTGTACACCTTCTGTCTCCAGCATGATCAACAATTCAGCCAGCACCGGAATATATTTCGGATTGATATTTGCTTCTGGCTCGTCCCAAAACAAAACGGATCCCTTCTCCAGTGTCCCGTTTTTTATCAACTGCCATAAAAGAGCAATTTTACGTAATCCTTCTGCTACCAAATTAAATTCTAACTTTGCCTGTGTACCAGGTTTTAAATAAAAACGATCCTCATGCAATGTTACTTTCCCATTACTGATTTTCTGTAAAATATCCAGATATTTTTTCCTTACAGTTGAATCCACTCCTCTGGAAATATCAATTTTGGCAGCCGCAATAATATCCAGATACGTATCATCAAATTCCACATTTCCCATTTTTACTGCAGCATCCAGATTCCAGGCATTTGATAAAATCTCTTTTGCCGGAATAAATACGCTTGTGAGATCAGACATCTGCTTTTCCCATTTCTCTTCTGAATTAATCTCTGCATCCCATTTTCGTGTCTTGGTTGAAAATGTCATTCCTATTTTGGCAGTATCAGATTCCACAGAAACCATGGCTTTATTGCTTCCACTCTTTCCTCTGTTTACCAGACGTCCAATTCCAGACTGATCAGGACGAAATAACATTGTTGTTTTCTGCGAAAAAGACACATCATGTTTAGAAGCCTGACATGCTGCATAGGCTAATTTCATAATATGAGTCTTTCCCACACCATTTTCACCAACTAATACATTTAATCCTTCACAAAAAGGAATCTTTATATCTTCAAATACTGTAAAATTCTCTGCTGCAATCTTTGTTAATGGCATTTCCATCACCTCAATATTTCCATTTTTATAAATCAGTTCATTATATCTGTCGCACGACAATATAATATAAAGTAACTTCTATAATAATTTTATATTATAACACATATAAATATGTCAAACAGCTATTTTCTTCGATATAATATTGTAAAATCTGAAAGCTTGTAAAAGGCTATAACTATCACTTCCAGCTCTTCCAGATCTCCGGCTGATATCCTACTGTCGCCTGTTTTCCGTTTCTTACCACAGGGACTTTGATGATGCTCTGGTTTTCGAGAATTTTCTCTGCCTTGTCTTCCTCTGCGATATAAGTGATCAATGCCAGCAGGTCTTTATCCTTGCAGTCAGTATCTATCAGTTTATCATAACCGCCAATTGCCTGGCAGACAGATTGGAATTCTCCTTTACTTAAGCCTTTTTCTTTCATATCTATAAACTGATATTTAATTCCCCGTTCTTTGAAATAGCGTTCTGCTTTCTTGCTGTCAAAGTTTTTCTTTGTTCCGAATATTTGTATATTCATAGTCTAATGCTTTCTCCCATTTTTTTAAGAATTATTGTTCCTGCTATATTTTCTCTTTTCCTGCCTGTTCATTTTAAATTTCCATCCATTTCACATTTTTTTCAAATTCTCACCACATATTTCTCACATTTTCCGGTTATATTATTACCTGTACAGAGCAAAGAGTAATTGCAAATAAAACTTTTTCTTTTTCATACTTTTGCCGGGAATCAATAAGGTTCCCGGCCTCCTTCTTTTATTCCGTTATTTTTTATTCCGTTAGATTTTCTTTTTAATATGGTTATAGATGTTCAGTCCTTTTGTCTGTCCGTATTTGGAAATGATAGATCTGTAAATCTGCTGCTTTCTGTTTTTGTCTTCTGCATTTTTCTCCACAGTTGTAGAAACATAGTTTACTACTTCCTTTGGCATGCCTGCCTTGTCGAGAACCAATACTAATTCCTGCTGTAATTTCTTTGTTCCGGCTTTCATGTCAATTATCTTTTGTTTTGGCTTTTTTGTATTCTGATTCTCTGATTGTTTGACAGACTGCTTTTCAGATTGTTCATTCAACTGTTTTTCTGTTTTCTGATCAGTTTGTTCTGCCAACTGTCTGTCTTTTTCTTTACTGGTCTGTTTTTTTACCTGTTTTCTTGTCTGTACCTGTTTTCCGGAAATCTTCTCGTTTCTGGAAATTTTCACATTTTCTTCTGCTTTCCAGAATTCTATAATATGGTCAAATCCTGTATCCTTACTGATTACAACAATTTTACATTCTTCATCCTGACCTGTGCACTCTTTTCCTATCAGATATCCCAGATAAGAGCCCAGATGCATATCTGCTGACTGATTTCCTGTCGGTACTTTATGCGTGATCAGTTTTGACTCTCCGTGATCATTGATAATATCAAGGTCTATTTTTCTGCTGTTGTCTGTATAAAAAAGATGGATAATATCTGTTTCCCGTAATTTTTCGCATCCTTTGAAGCCTTCACTTCCTACATTTTCATAATCAATTAAATAATAAGTTTTGATAATCTTCATCCTCTCTTTATTTGTTAATGTTCACTCCGTTCACAGTAACCTTTATTTTTCTCTGCTGTATAATACTCTGTCATTTTCAGCCGGATAATTCTTTCCTATTTTAACATGCATCTTTCTTCGGCACAACCACATAGTGGCAGCTCTCCTGGTTAGTATTTCCTGGTTGTCTTTCCTGCCTATTCCAGTCAGACAGAATATTATCATATCCACGAATAGTATTCCCATATTGCCACTATAATAAATTTACATACCTTTTGTGAAAAATGACGGTTTTTTCATCAAATTTGAGTTGATAAATCTTTAACAAATTTCAAAAAAAGGCAAAAATCCTGTTGATTTTAAGCGTTAAATATGTATAATAGTAAAAGAGAAGCGATACCCATTCGCTTTTATGGTAAGGTATCTTAAGCCTGTTTAAACAGGCGCTTTCATTAACGAAGAAAAGAGGTTAAACGTAAGATGGCAAAAATCGATTTAAGCAAGTATGGCATTACCGGAACTACAGAAATTGTCTACAACCCTTCTTATGAAGTATTATTTGAAGAAGAAACCAAACCGGAACTGGAAGGCTTTGAAAAAGGTCAGGTCAGCGAACTTGGTGCAGTTAACGTTATGACAGGTATCTACACAGGACGTTCTCCTAAAGATAAATATATCGTTATGGATGAGAACTCCAAAGATACAGTATGGTGGACAACAGACGAATACAAAAACGATAACCATCCTGCAACTCAGGAAGCATGGAATGCAGTAAAAGAAATCGCTAAAAAAGAGCTCTCCAACAAGAGACTTTTCGTAGTAGATGCATTCTGCGGTGCTAACAAAGATACTCGTATGGCTATCCGTTTCATCGTTGAAGTTGCTTGGCAGGCACATTTCGTAACAAATATGTTCATCCAGCCAACAGCTGAAGAACTTGAAAACTTCGAGCCAGATTTCGTTGTATACAACGCTTCCAAAGCTAAAGTTGAAAACTATAAAGAATTAGGCCTTAACTCTGAAACAGCTGTAATGTTCAACATCACAACTAAAGAGCAGGTTATCGTAAACACATGGTACGGCGGAGAAATGAAGAAAGGTATGTTCTCTATGATGAACTACTTCCTTCCACTGAAAGGCATGGCTTCCATGCACTGCTCTGCAAACACAGATATGAACGGCGAAAACACAGCTATCTTCTTCGGTCTTTCCGGAACAGGTAAAACAACTCTTTCCACAGACCCGAAACGTCTCCTGATCGGTGATGACGAGCATGGCTGGGATGACAACGGCGTATTCAACTTCGAAGGCGGATGCTACGCTAAAGTTATCAACCTTGACAAAGAATCTGAGCCGGACATCTACAATGCGATCAAACGTAACGCTCTTCTTGAGAATGTAACACTTGATGCTGAAGGCAAGATTGATTTCGCAGATAAGAGCGTAACAGAGAATACTCGTGTATCTTATCCGATCAACCACATTGAAAACATCGTTCGCCCGATCTCTTCTGCACCGGCAGCTAAGAACGTAATCTTCCTGTCCGCAGACGCTTTCGGAGTACTTCCTCCAGTATCTATCCTGACAGAAGCTCAGACTCAGTACTATTTCCTGTCTGGATTCACAGCTAAACTTGCTGGTACAGAGCGTGGAATCACAGAGCCTACACCTACATTCTCTGCTTGCTTCGGACAGGCATTCCTTGAACTGCATCCGACAAAATACGCAGAAGAACTTGTTAAGAAAATGGAAAAGAGCGGAGCAAAAGCTTACCTCGTTAACACAGGATGGAACGGAACTGGAAAACGTATCTCCATCAAAGATACTCGTGGTATCATCGATGCAATCCTTAACGGAGATATCCTCAACGCTCCTACTAAGAAGATCCCATTCTTCGATTTCGAAGTTCCAACAGAGCTTAACGGCGTAGACACAGGTATCCTTGATCCTCGTGACACATATGCTGACGCTTCTGAATGGGAAGAAAAAGCAAAAGATCTTGCCGGAAGATTCATCAAGAACTTTGCTAAATACGAAGGAAACGCTGCTGGTAAAGCACTTGTTGCAGCTGGTCCTCAGTTATAATTATAATTGCTGAATTAAAGTTAATTATAATTAAATTATAATTTTATTGTCCAAATGAGTACGAAAGGGATGCGAGTAATTCGCATCCCTTTTTCATGTTGTTTCGGTGGTCAAGCGGATATTCGCAATCCGCTTCGCTACAGGGCTCTGAGTTTTTCTGCCACTTTCTCATATGCGGGTACCGGAACGTGATATTCTTCTCCCATTCTTACTACTTCGTAAACTAATCCGTCAATTTCGGACTGTTTTCCTGCCATGATATCCCGCTGCATGGAAGTGGTTGCTTCCGGTGCGAGGTTGGAAAGGATTTTTAAATTTACTTCTGCCATATCTTTCTGGAAAGGAACTCCCATGGCTTCTGCAAGTGCTGCGATTTCTTTTATCATGGTCTTAAAAAGTTCTCTGGCTTCGCCTTCTTTCTGGAAATCTGCGGCAGTTGCGTGGTAATAGAGTCCTGCTGCCCCGATCGGGGATACATAGGAAAATTTCTCCAGTGCTTCACGGCGGATGTTTTCCGAAAGAGTCCCGTCGATATGACTGTCACAGAGGTCTTTCTGAATCTCTTTCAGTTCCGGTCGGAATTCTGCTTTGTCTCTTACGCCGAATACAATGTGCAGGATCTGTCCATGCTGGAGAAGTTTTCCCGGTTCTTTAATGTTGGCAGAAACATAGATGCAGCCGTCCGTTACCAGAAGATCCGGCAGTTCTTTCTGCATTTTTCCACCTGTTCCATATATATTCAACACTGGAATTACGATAGTATTTTTCCTGGCAATGCGTTTGATAAACGGAATCGTTTCCTGTAAGGAATAGCCTTTTACGCAGACAAAAATTACGTCCGGATGCTCTGCATAATGCTCCATATCTGTAGCAGGAATGCTTATGTTTTCCTCTGTTTTATCCCACATTTTCTCCAATGTAAGACCCTGTTTCTGGATCTTTTTCAGGTGTTCGCCTCTCGCGATCAGGGTTACGTCCTTGCCTGCTTTTTTCATATAATATCCGGTAACACCACCGGTTCCTCCGGCTCCAATGATTAAGTATTTCATATTTATTTTCTGCCCCGCTTTCATTGTTTTGATTCTTATATCATAGCACAATTGCAATTTTTCTTCAGTATATTTTATGCATTACGCTGACATAATTTTGCATTGACAGTTTATTTTTTGCCCTGTAATATCAATGGTATCAATATCAGAATATATTACACAGGAAAAGTATTAAGATGGAACGATATCTGGAATTTAGAATAGATGAACAAACTACAGAACTTAAAATGGAAGCATTTCTGAAAAAGAATGCAGGACTTACAAAACGGCAGATCAGCCAGGCGAAGTTTCGACCGGACGGGATTACCAGAAACGGAGTTCGCTGTCGTGTAACTGAGACAATATATCCAGGCGATGTGATCCGCGTTTGTCTGGAGGAAGCCGGGACTGCTTCTGCGCATCTTGAAAATTATAATGACGGAATCAAAAGTAAAGATTTGTCGGATTTCCATTCCAACAAAGCTTCAGCTCCAGTTTCCGAAACTTCTTTTTCTCTGAATATTTTATATGAAGATACGGATATTCTGGCAGTTGATAAACCGGCAGGAATGGTTACGCATCCGACGGGAATGCATTATACAGACAGCCTCTCCAATCTTGTTGCCAGTTACTTTCGAGAGAAAAATGAACAGGTCTGTGTCCGCCCGGTGGGGCGGCTGGATCAGGAGACTTCCGGGATTGTGGTTTTTGCCCAAAATCAGGTAGCAGCTTCAAGGCTTCAATCTGTAAAATCTCCATGCAAAATTCACAAGCAATATCTTGCCGCTGTATCCGGTACTTTGCCTGTAGATATGCCTGGTGTCTGGCATACCTTAGATTTACCGCTGATGCAGGACCCGGAGAATCATCTGAAAATGAAAACTGCTGCTGATCTTTCCTTACATTCATCTGCATTATCGGGAAAAATCAAAACAGCAGTTACTCATTATCATACTCTTTTTTCCAGTCAGGACTGGTCGCTTATCACACTTAAGCTGGATACCGGACGTACCCACCAGATCCGTGTCCATATGGCATCCACAGGACATCCTTTGCTTGGAGATACTCTTTATCATTCAGACGATAAAATATCTTCCTGTGCTTCCTTTTCCAGGGCAGCCCTTCATGCATGGAAAGTTTCTTTTCAGCATCCTTTCAGAGATGAAATGCTCCTTCTGGAAGCACCATTACCTTTCGATTTTCGTGAACTGGTTTCACTTTCAGGGTCTGATCTGTTGTCTATTTAAGCTTCAAATTCTTTGATCAGATTTACCATTTCAATGGCACTGAGTGCACAGTCATAGCCTTTATTTCCTGCTTTTGTACCTGCGCGTTCAATTGCCTGCTCGATGTTTTCTGTGGTAAGCACTCCGAATAATACCGGAACTCCTGTTTCCAGTGATACTGATGCAATCCCTTTGGAAACCTCATTGCATACATAATCATAATGACTGGTATTTCCACGAATCACAGCACCTACGCAGATAACCGCATCATACTTTCCACTTTTTGCCATTTTAGACGCGATCAGTGGGATTTCAAAAGCACCTGGTACCCACGCTACCTGGATGTCCTCTTCTTTTACATTGTGACGTGTCAGCCCATCCATGGCACCACTTACCAGCTTGGAAGTTATAAATTCATTGAAGCGGGCTGCTACAATTCCTACTTTCATTCCATCTGATACTAATTTTCCTTCTAATGTTTTCATTTTTTCTGGTCCTTTCATCTGTAAATTTATATTTTTTAACCTGTACAGGTTTTTATATACGGTAAATTTTATTTTCGGGAACGTTATCGTTATATATGAAAATCCCCGCTGTATTTAATACTTCAGAATATGTCCCATTCGTAATTGTTTTGTCTTAAGATAACGCAGATCATACGCTGTGGCATTCATCTGTATCGGAACTCTCTGTTTGATCCTGATGCCAAATTCTTCCAACTGATAAACTTTATCCGGGTTATTTGTCAGCAGCCTCAGCTCTTTTACCCCAAGATTTCTCAGAATCTGCGCACCAATGTAGTATTCTCTTTCGTCTCCGGCAAATCCAAGTGCCAGATTCGCTTCGAGTGTATCCATTCCCTGTTCCTGAAGTTCATAGGCACGAAGTTTATTGATCAGTCCGATTCCTCTTCCTTCCTGTCTCATATAAAGGAGTATCCCTCTGCCTTCTTCCTCAATCTGGGCCATCGCCGCTGCAAACTGCTGTCCGCAGTCACAACGCTGTGATCCAAAAACGTCTCCTGTCAGGCACTCTGAATGCACACGGCACAGAACGTTTTCTCCATCTCCGATTTCACCTTTTACCAGTGCTACATGATGTTCCCCATTCAGGCGGTTTACAAATCCATACGCCATAAACTCTCCGTATCTGGTCGGCATTTTTGTGGTCGTCACGCGATCCACCAGAATATCATGGCATTTACGGTAATTCTGAATATCTTTAATTGTTATGAATTTAAGATTCCACTTTCCGGCAAGTTCCCGTAACTCAGAAGTCCGCATCATAGTGCCGTCTTCTCTCATAATTTCACAGCACAGCCCGCACTGTTTTAACCCTGCAAGTCTGCACAGGTCTACAGTTGCCTCTGTATGTCCGTTTCTTTCCAGAACACCGTTCTTCTTCGCCAGAAGTGGAAACATATGTCCGGGGCGTCTGAAATCTTCGGGTTTTGCATTCTCATCCACACATTTCATGGCAGTAACAGAACGTTCTGCCGCAGAGATTCCTGTAGTGGTGCTGATATGGTCTACGGAAACAGTAAAAGCAGTTTCGTGATTATCTGAATTTTCTGCTACCATCTGCGGGAACTGCAGTTTTCTTACATATTCCTCAGACATTGGCATACAGATAAGTCCTTTTCCGTGAGTTGCCATAAAGTTAATATTTTCTGTTGTGGCAAACTCTGCTGCACAGATAAAATCTCCTTCATTCTCTCTGTCCGGATCATCCGTTACCAGAATAATTTTTCCATTCCGAAGTTCTTCCAGAGCTTCTTCTACTGAATCAAATCCGTTCATTTTTTCTCTCCTTATGCAATGTATTTTCTGATACAATATATTTTTCTGTTGTTAAGAGGGCAAAATCATTCGTATTGGCTGCTTATCTGGTTCGTGTCAGGCAGATAAAACATCCACTGTACAGTTCTGCATCAATCGAATAACCGCTTTGTGGTTAATTCTGTCAAAAGCCATACTTATTCAGAAAATCCCGTGTAATATTACTTTTTATCGGCTGTTCTTTCACAGGCGTTATTAATTTTTCCACGTATTTTCCAATTATGTCTGTCTCCAGATTAACGATATCTCCTTCTTTGCGTTCTCCGAGGACTGTAATCTTTACTGTATGAGGAATTGCAGAAATGGAAAAGTCTGTTTCTGAGACTTTTGCCACTGTAAGACTGATTCCATCAACTGTTACAGAACCTTTTGTCACAATATATTTCATAATTTGTGGTGAAGCCTGAATGGTGTACCAGACAGCATTATCATCTCTGCGAATTTCCGTGATTTTTCCTGTTCCATCCACATGCCCGGCAACAATGTGTCCTCCAAATCTTCCATTTGCAGGCATTGCCCTTTCCAGATTTACATGCTGTCCCAAAGAAAGCTGAATCAGCGCAGAACGATTCAATGTCTCATGCATCACATCTGCTGTAAAACCATCTTCCAGACATGCAGTTACAGTGAGGCAGATTCCATTTACAGCTACACTGTCCCCTGTTTTCAGATCATCCAGAATTTTCTCTGCCCGTATCGTAAATACTGCTGAATTTGCTCCTTTTTTTATTTTTTTCACAGTTCCCAGTTCTTCAACAATTCCCGTGAACATTACTCTTCACCTCACTCTCTATAAGAAAATCATCTCCTATTCTGATTATTTCGCTGTTTTTTAATAATATTGCGCTGGCAGGATCAGGAAATCCTTTTCCTTCTATCGGTGTCTTTGCACTTTCTCCCCCAAAAAGTTTGGGTGCTATATAGGTCTGGACTTTCTGAACAATACCGCTTTCGAGTGCTGACCAGTTTAAAGTGCCTCCTCCTTCCAGTAAGATACTGTCTATCTTTGCAGCTCCCAGAAGTTCCATTAGTCTGTTTAAATCTATGTGTCCGTTTTTTTCCGGGACATCCAGAACTTTACATCCCATATCTTCATAATTCTTTATCTTCTGCTGGTCTTTACTGCTGGTTGCAAAGATTGTTGGAATTGTTGATGCCGTTTTCACAATTCTGGAATTCAGTGGTGTCCGCAAGTGGGAGTCACAGATAATACGCACAGGATTTCTGCCGTTTTCCAGTCTGCATGTAAGCATCGGATCATCTGCCAGCACAGTTCCCACTCCAGCCATAATCCCTGTATATTTCAATCTCTGTTTCTGCACATGCATTCTGGCAGCTTCGCCTGTCACCCATCTGGATGCGCCTGTATAAGTGGCAATTTTTCCATCCATGGTCATCGCATATTTCATGACTACATATGGTTTTTGATTCTGTATGTAATAGAAAAATGCTTCATTGAGTTTATCGCACTCTTCTTTTAAAACGTTTTCCGTTACTTCGATCCCATGCTCTTTCAGAATCCGGATTCCTTTTCCTGAAACCAGGGGATTAGGGTCCGAGGAACCAATAATCACACGTCTGATCCCCGATTCCAGGATTGCATTGACACACGGAGGCTGTTTCCCGTAATGGCAGCAAGGTTCCAGAGTAACATATATGGAGGCACCTTCTGGCTGTTCTGTACATGATGCCAGAGCTTCCCTTTCTGCATGAAGTTCACCGTATTTTCTGTGATATCCCTGGCCAATGACTTTTCCGCTTTTGACGATCACGGCACCTACCATTGGGTTAGGTGCTGTAAATCCCATTCCTTTTTGCGCCAGTTCTAACGCCATTTTCATATATTGCCTGTCTTTTTCCATATCCGTTATATCTTTCAATCCCTCATCTCCTGTTCTTCTGATGGTACTGATGATACCAAAAAAGCCCCGGTGTCTTTCAACATCCAGGGCCTGTAAATTAATATCTGCTTGAATTATCTTCGTGTGAATCTGACTTTTTGCTTCATCATTAAAACTGCTTTGATGATATTAAAAAGCTCTGGAATAAATTTATTATTCCAGAGCAGTCGCTTTCACAGATCAGTTAATTCTTCTGTATCTCTACTGTTATCTTCTTTCATCCAGACTGTACTGTCGGCTTCGGAATTACACCGAATCATGCCTTACGGCTCGTGGGCTTTACCACCGGTAGGGAATTGCACCCTGCCCTGAAGATCTTATTTTATTTTTATCAGCAATTTCTAAATTTTATCCTGTTGATGTCTGAAAGTATACTCTTAATTTTTATTTATGTCAAGATTTTTTCAGACATATAATTTCAGTTTTTCAGGAAAGTAATTCTCTTACCATCTCTGCATTGAATGTCACACCTGTCAGGTGATCTACTTCAATCTGATACAGGGCATTGGCTGCGATATGCTCTGCTGCCTGTTCCAGATCACGAATACCGCTTGTATTTTTATGCAATTCAACGATGGCATCCAGACCGTCTTCTGTTACTACACATTCTTCTGCTTTCAGGCTCATGCGTTTCAGAACTTTCGGAAGAACGTATTTGGAGAAGATGATCTTCTTCTCTTCTGATGTATAATCCGGGATATCGATCACCGCGAAACGGGACATCAGAGGTGCGCTGATCTGGGATTTATCGTTTGCCGTAGCAATAGGATAAACGCCCACTGTGGGCACCATACATTCCATATAGTTATCTGTAAATCCAAGGTTGTCAAGCAGAGTAAGAAGTACGTCTGCAGGATTTCCGTTGCCCTTACCTGACGCTGCTTTATCAAGCTCGTTGATAATAAATACAAGGTTGGATTCTCCTGCTGCCGAGAAAGCTTCCATGATGATTCCGGGCTTTGCGTTTGCATAGATTCTGGAACTTCCTGTAAGCTGTTCCGGATCATTGATGGAACTCATGTCCAGAGTTGTCCAAGGCAGTTTCAGAATACGGGCAACTGCATAGGCAATCTGGGATTTGCCTGTACCTGCAGGACCTACAAGGAGAAGTCCGTATGCAGGAAGTGTATGGGTACGGTTGATCTGTATGATTGTTTCAATGATACGCTGCTTTACAGATTCCATTCCGTAGAGTTCCTCATCAAGGATCCTGCGGGCTTCCTGAGGATCGATTGCTTCAAAATAATTGCTCTTCCACTGTACATTCATCATGATGGAAAGTGCTCTCTGAGCATGACGTCTCTCCTCCGGAGATACTTCGTGTGAACGGGCAACTGCAAGGTTTCTTCTCGCCCAGAGACGGATATTATCCGGCAGGGTTCTGCCTGCGCAGGTCATAAAATCAGTGATGCTCTGAATGCTTGTCAGCTTCATCTCGTCCCCTGTTTCTTCCTCATCTTCATCCTCAACAATCTCTGCAGGTGCACTGCTTGCAAGAAGTCTCTCGATCATAAACTGAAGAAATCCGTCCTCTGCGGAAAGTTTCGTACCGCCGCCAAAAGCAGTTTCACGAATCTTATAAACTGCATAACCATTCTCTTTATTCTCTCCAGAAAGACGCACATTGATATGATTCTCCCCAAGCCATTTCAGAAGACTTACAAATCTTGAATCAATACTGATAATATCTGCACTGAAAACGCCGTCATCTTCTTTAAATTCAAAGGATGTACGTTTAATCGGATTAGTAAAAATACCGCAGGAATGATGTTTCCACTGACGGCTGCTGTTATCCAGGATCATGATCGGTTTCTCAGGGGAAGTCTCCTTTTCATTGGACTGGAACGTAGTGTAGGTACATTCAGACTGTACGCCTGTTTTCTTGTCTGAAGCACCGCTGAAATCAAATACTGGCATGGTAAATACTCCTTTTATCTTATCATGCAATGCATGACATATTTCTATTACACATCTCTGCAATCCTGTCGGAAGCTATTTATTATTCTAGCAGAATCTTTTCTTTTAATCAATTCTGTAAATGTATTTATTGCATAAATATTCAATAAATTATATCCTGATTTATTCCCCCAAAATCATTGACGGTAACATTCACAGGCCTTATAATAATAGTAACTGAGAATTTCCAGAAACTCTCTGGAAAATCGGAATTTACTTTTAGGAGAGCAAAATGAGCAAAATTATTTTAACCGGTGACCGCCCAACAGGCCGCCTTCATGTTGGACATTATGTTGGTTCATTATCCGAGCGTGTTCGTTTACAGAACTCCGGCTTATATGATGAAATTTATATTATGATCGCAGATGCACAGGCATTAACAGATAACGCTGAACACCCTGAGAAAGTTCGCCAGAACATCCTTCAGGTCGCCCTGGATTATCTTGCATGCGGCATTGATCCTGAGAAATCCACTATCTTTATCCAGTCCATGGTTCCGGAGCTTACAGAGCTTACTTTCTATTATATGAACCTTGTTACTGTGGCACGTGTACAGCGTAATCCTACAGTTAAATCTGAAATCCAGATGCGTAATTTTGAGGCAAGCATCCCTGTTGGATTCTTCTGCTATCCGATCAGCCAGGCTGCAGACATCACTGCATTCCGCGCTACTACTGTTCCGGTTGGCGAAGATCAGCTTCCAATGCTCGAGCAGTGCAAGGAGATCGTCCACAAATTTAATACTGTTTATGGTGAAACTCTGACAGAGCCTGAGATTATTCTGCCATCCAATAAAGCATGCTTACGTCTGCCAGGTATTGACGGAAAAGCAAAAATGAGCAAATCTCTCGGAAACTGCATCTACCTTTCAGATGAAGAAGCTGATGTTAAGAAGAAGGTTATGTCCATGTTCACAGACCCGAATCATCTTCGTGTGGAAGATCCGGGACGTGTGGAAGGAAATCCTGTATTTATTTATCTGGATGCATTCTGTAAACCGGAATATTTCGCAGAGTTCCTGCCTGAATATCAGAATCTGGATGAACTGAAAGCTCATTATACACGCGGCGGTCTGGGTGATGTCAAGGTTAAGAAATTCCTGAACAAAGTACTCCAGGCAGAGCTTTCTCCAATCCGCGAAAGACGTAAATACTGGGAACAGCATCTTGATGATGTATATGATATCCTCAAAGAGGGAAGCAAGGTTGCTGAAGCAAAAGCTGCACAGACACTTCATGATGTTCGTTCAGCAATGCAGATCAACTACTTTGATGATAACAGCTTAATTAAATAATTATATGCCGGTGGCTACAGCGACCGACAACGATGCGTAAATAAGAAATTCAAACGCAAGATTGTTCAAAAATCAACTTATTGACACATCAAAACAGGTTCAGGCAAAAGCATTCTGCTCACGTCTGAACCTGTTCTGTTATTTCTTCACTGACTTGCTTTTCAATCTATTTTACAGATAAAATCTATCCGATATCTTTCATATCTGATACCATTTGATCTCATTTGCCTCCATATGTAACCGGAAACTGCTTCCATCACCTCTGTAAACTACTGTATCCTGTGGTTCGTAAGTGTTGTTGACTACGCAGTATTTTCCATTTTTTACGTAAGCATGTACTTCTACATTGTAGTTGGTTGAATACCAGCAGTGAAGTTCTTCCTCTGCGGATGCTGACCAAAGGACTGCACGATAAAGCACGCGGCTGTTCTTGAAGCTGTATGGAAGTCCGCTGATATAAACGCCTCTTCCTTTACCGAAAGTCTTTACAGCCATCTGCACTTCCTGGTCTTTCTGGATTAAGATTTCTGTTTCCGGTAAGGCATAAATGTTCTTCTTACCTTCACCGAAATCAACCTCGCCTTCTGCATCTTTAAGGATGAAATGATCTCTGTGTTCTTCCCAGTTATATTTATCTGTATTCAGGTTAAATCCATGTTCTTCTTCTACTCCAAGTACATCATCTAACTGAATGAATCTGCCCTGCCACTGATGTGCTGCCGGTTCTCCTACACCGATAAATCCACCGCCATTATATACAAATTCTCTGACTGCTGTGATGATTGTTTCGTCGATCCAGTTCTCGCCGCCTGACTGTGCAGTGTCCGCATCTCCTACATTGATCACTACGTCAAACTTCTTCAGAAGATCTTTGTCTGCTTTGATATCATCAAAGCTGATAAATGATACATCAAACGGTGCGCCGCTTAATGCTTCGATAATTCCGAAATAAGAATAATTCTGCTTGTAATAGATGGCGTGATGTACCATATGGTTACCCCATGAGCGCATCTTTCCCCAACAATTCAGGACTGCTACCCGTTTTACGCAATAAGGAGTCGTTCCCTGAATGTTATCATATAAAGTGCGGAACTCTTCGCAGACTTCTTTGATATACTGTACAAAATCCGGGAATTCCAGGGCAAGTTTCAGATATCCGCCGTAGCCTATTCTCTGGATCGGGCTTCGAAGGATTGCTCTTCTTGCTGTTACCCAGTTTACTTTTGCCTCCTTTACAGGATCGCCGCCTTCATGGAACGTATCCGGGAAAAAGTATGGCAAAAATCTTCCTTCTGTATATTTTACATTCTTAATATCACTGAACAGACGCAGGGTCGCACCATTTCCAACACTTCCAACTACAGCATCCAGTCCGATAGATGCAAATTCGTCCATAAACGGTTCCATACCAATCCAGTGATCTCCCATGAACATCATGGCCTCTTTTCCGTATTCATGTACGATATCTACCATCTCTTTGGCAAGCTTCGCAACTTCGCGTCTCTGAAATGCCTGGAAATCTTTGAATTCTTTTGAGGGAATCCGATAGGTATTGTTCATGTATCCCTGATCAATGATATATTCCGGTCTGAAAGGATAGCCCACTTCTTTCTCAAACTGCTCCAGAATATATGGGCTGACTGAAGCGGAATAACCAAACCAGTCTACATATTTCTCTCTTGCAAGTTCATCAAATATAAGAGTAAACTGATGGAAAAATGTAGTGAAGCGCACAACATCCACATACTCATGAGTATCCAGAAATCTGCGCAGACGTTCCAGAGAGTGTGCTCTTGTTTTCGGCTGACGCACATCAAATGTAATCTGCGGTTCTACGTCTTTCCAGTCATTTACTACTGCATTGTACATATGTACAGGATCCCACATAATATATGCCAGGAAACTTACAGTATATTCATGGAAGCGTTTCGCAGATAAGATCACTACATTTCCTGTCTCTTCTTCATATGACCACTGATCTGTCAGTACCGGCTCTCCTGTGGTACGATCCATTACTTCCCACCATCTGCGGATATCATCTCTTGTGTTGACTGCAAGCATATTCGGATAGAGGTGATCCATCAGATGAATCTCCAGTGTATCTGCAACCGCTGTGTGGAAAGATGTCATAATATACATCTGCTGGATTTCTTCCGGATGTGCTTTCGCCCACGCATTGTCCTTACGAGTTGTATAGTAGGTTGCATAAATTTTGGCACCTGTGTCTTTTAATTTCTGCGGAAATTCTGTTCCGTCACAGTCACGTATAGCATCAGCGCCCCACTCTTCTATCATTTCCAGTGTCTGTGGAACTACATCCAGGTCAGTTGGTATGGTTACACGACCTTTTCCCATTTTCTGTTACCTCCTTCATTTTGCTGACAAGCGGATAATTACTGTCCGTTCGCTTCTGTAATCACATTATTTTCAGTCTATCTGTTTATAAAATACTTTCTTTCAAAATTTTTTTCAATTCACTTTTTGCTTTGTTTTTTAGAAATCTTGCTCTTACAAAAAAATTATGGTATTATAGAAAATATGTTATCAGCTATCTGAAAAGCCTTCTATTTTTTACCTTAATAACTGATGTTGATTTTATTTTTATCATTTTTTATGCACTTATTCTAATTATCCTGAAGAATCTCAGTTATATCTTTTGCGATATAAAATACTATCATTCAGAATCCGCCAACAAAATTGCTACAAATATACTCATCTGCCGTAAACAGAAGAAAGGAGAATCTGCCATGAGCTCACAATCATTTCGTTTCAGCCCCGAACACCCAACAGCTCAGAATATTACGCTTTTAAATACCTCTTCTTCCCGCTACGAGGGTGACTGGCCCAGTATTCCTCACTCTCATGCCTTTACAGAATTGTTCTATGTACGTGACGGTCAGGGAGATTTTCTGATCGAGGATCAGATTTTCCCAATCTCAAAGGACGATTTGGTCATCATTAATCCACATATCAATCACACTGAAATCTCCAAAGGGAGTCCTCCTCTGAGTTATTTTACAGTAGGTGTGGACGGACTATGTTTTTCCTTTAACGGTCATAAAGAGTATCGCATTTTTAACTGTCGTGAAAAGAAAACAGATTTGTTATTTTACTTTAATTCTCTGTTTCAGGAGCTGGACAGACAGTCTGAAGGATATGAAACCATCTGCAGTCATATGCTGGATATTCTGATTCTGCAGCTTCGGCGCATTACGGATTCACCATTTGAACTGATCACCGCCCAGCATCCAAGTAAAGAGTGCGCTCATATTAAGCGTTATCTTGACTCCAATTACGGGGAAAATATTACTCTGGATCACCTCTCAGAACTCAGTCATCTTAATAAGTATTATCTGAGTCATGAATTTACAAAATATTATGGGATTTCTCCTATCAATTATCTGAACCGAAAACGCATCGAAGTGTGCAAGGAGCTTCTGGAAAATACTGATTACGGGATTTCAGATATTGCGCATCTCACAGGATTCTCCTCTCAGAGTTATCTCTCCCAGAGCTTTCGCAAATCCTGTGGCATGACTGCAGGAACTTACCGTAAACTTAAGAAAAAAAGAAAGGATCCTATTTAATATCATGCAATACACATTTCCAAACTACTATAAAGAATTTTCCTGCATTGCAGGAGCCTGTCCGGATACCTGCTGCGCAGGATGGCAGATCGTGATTGACGATCAGACACTGAAGAAGTACCAGCACTTTAAAGGTCCATTCCGCAATCGCCTGCACAATGATATTGACTGGAAAGAACATGTTTTCCGCCAGTATAACAGACGCTGTGCTTTTCTCAACGAAGAGAACCTGTGTGATATCTACACAGAAGCAGGACCGGAAATGTTCTGCAGAACCTGCAGAAATTATCCTAGACATATTGAAGAATTTGAAGGTCTGCGTGAGATTTCCCTGTCGCTCTCCTGTCCGGAGGCAGCAAGGATTTTACTTTCCCAAAAAGAAAAGGTACACTTTATCACAAAAGAAAAAAAGACAAAAGAAGAAGTCTATGATGACTTTGATTATTTCCTGTTCACTGCACTTATGGACACCCGTGATATGCTTATAGATATCATCCAGGACAGAGCTGTACCCATGCAGAAACGTCTGTGGAAACTTCTGGCTGCTGCACATGATTTCCAGTTATGTGTAAATAAAAATGAACTCTTTAAATGGGAAGAAATGCGAAAACGACATGAAGATTCCGGATACGGAGATAGATTTTGCAGCAAAATTTACTCTCGTATAAATACAGATAACATAGAAAACAGTTCTGTTGCATCTGCCTGCGCAAATACACCAGAACAATTATTTAAAAAAATGTGGAAAACTGTTGTCCCGGAAATGGAGGTTCTGCGCCCGGGATGGCAGGAATACTTAAAGAATTGTCTGACTCCACTGTATAATGGAAATACAGATTCGCAGTCTGACTCCGGAAATCTTTATTCCTGGCAGAAAAGTGAATTTGATTTCTCTTATCCGGACTGGCAGATTCAGGAGGAACAGCTTCTTGTTTACTGGATCTATACCTATTTCTGCGGTGCAGTTTATGATGATGAGATCTTCGCCAAGGTGAAAATGGCAGTTGTGTGCACCCTGTTCATCCATGAATTAAATGTGGGAACCTATCTGAAAAACAACCGGCAGTTTAAGCTAGATGACCAGATCCGTATCTGTTATCAGTTTTCAAGAGAACTGGAACACTCAGATCTTAACCTGAACAGATTTGAAGAATTAATGTCTGAAAAAGAGATTTTCTCCTTTGAAAATCTGCTGAAAATCTGCTGATGCAAATAAAAAATCCAGTTATTATGAGCACTAAATCAATCGGAAGGCCTCTGATGGTCTTCCGATTGATTTTAATAATTAATATTGTCCTCTCATTACTGTATTTTCAGCATATGCCAGAATTCTATCTGTTTTCATTTAGAGCATGTTTGAAAAATCATTTCAACAATCTGTACGCTCTAATCTACGGATCATAGATACCAGATGTCCGGCACAATTTCGGATTTCTTCTTCTGTAAGTTTACCTTCTTTATATGCCTGGCGAATATTCTTATCATCATCCGGATTTCCAGGCATGATAATGTCATTGCCTGCTGCCACACATTTCCATGGAACGCTTCCATCTTCCGGAACTGTTGTGTTCCAGTCTGACATAATTGCTCCGTCAAATCCCCATTCTTTTCTGGCAACTGTCATGCACAGATCTTTGCTGTTCGCCGCATGAATACCGTTGATAAGATTATAGGAAGTCATAATAGAAACAGGATTTCCTTCTTTTACTGCAATTTCAAATCCGCGGAGATAGATTTCTCTGAGCGCACGTTCGGATACGCAGGAGTCAACACCCATGCGGTTATCTTCCTGATTATTACATGCAAAATGCTTGATTGTTACGCCACATCCTGACTTGCTCTGAACACCCCGGATCACTGCTGCTGCCAGCATCCCTGACAGATATGGATCTTCTGAATAATATTCATAATTTCTTCCACATAATGGGTTTCTGTGAATATTCATACCCGGTGCAAGCCACAGATTTACATGAAATTCTTCCATTTCTTCTGCGATTGCTTTTCCAAACTCTGTCATGAGATCTGTATCCCAGGTCTGTGCCAGTGCTGTTCCTACCGGAAAAGCAGTACAGTACTGATAATAAGTGTCTGCATTCTCATGATGCACACCAGGTTCCAGAATTCCATTTTCCAGTGAACCAAGAACTCCCATTTCATAGATGCTGTCTGTCTCTTTATCTACCTCATACCACTGTCTGAGGCGGATACCTGCCGGACCGTCCGCCATAACAAGAGACGGGATTCCATCCTCTTCCAAAGTACCGCAGGTTTCACCTGCTGATCCCGGTACTCGAATCCCTGCTGCACCAAGAGTACTGATATTCTCTGAAATCTTTCCATAAAGCAGAGGAATCAGCTCTTCTGTAGTTCTGTCTTCCAGAACAGAAACAAATCTTTTTTCTTCCTCTGTCAGATTTTCCTGATTTTTTCCGGCATTTTCCGATTTTGCCGGTATCATCGCAGGTTTAAAATAATATTCCGGAACCTGCGCTGTTATCAGTTTTTCCTGTCTCTGCACAGATTTTTCTTTCAATTCTTTTGTCAAATGAATCTGTTTCAGTTCTTCCTGAAGCGGGCAGATTTTATCCATCTGTTCCAGTACTGTATCATCTGAAACTACCAGAACTGCTTCCAGTTTCAGTTTGTCTGAACTGTTTCCGACCAGAATGCCATATTTGCCTTTTTCCACTATCCATGTATGTGTTTTCTCATTGAAAGAAGCCAGTTGTTTCTGCGGAATCTCAACAGTAAGTGTTTGTGTTTCTCCCGGCTTCAGAAGTCTGGTTTTTGCAAAACCTGCCAGTCTCTTATACTCTTTTTCCAGTTCTGTCTGCGGAAGCGTAACATAAATCTGTACCACTTCTTTACCAGCATATTCATTTCCTGTATTTGTAACCTGAACCTCTGCTCTGATCTTACTTTCTTCCATATTTATGCTGCAACACATCATCTCAAACATAGTATAAGAAAGACCAAACCCAAACGGAAACATCACCTTTTTGTCAAAGCTGTCAAAATATCTGTAACCTACATAAATACCTTCTTTGTATTTTTCCTTTTCCAGATTGCCATTCAGATACCCATACTCTTCTGAAGCCGGATAATCCTCGTATCGCCTTGCCCAGGTTGTTGTCAGTTTACCGCCCGGCACTTCTTTTCCCAGAAGTACATCTGCCAGGGCATCTCCCCCTTCCTGACCAAGCTGAGAAATATTTAAGATTCCTTTTATATTGTCTGTCTGTTCCAGAATATCTGTCAGCTCCACAGGACCACCTGCATTAAGAATAAGGATCACAGGTTTGTTCATTTCTGCAAGATAACGTAAATCTTCCTCTTCTCTCTCGCTTAAATAGTAATCTCCCTTTACTTTGCGGCGGTCTTTTCCTTCTCCTGAAATACGACTGATCACATAAATCACCACATCTGCTTCACAGATATCTTCCTCTGCCACCTTACGTCCCAGCGGCATTGCAAAAGGATTCTCTGCATAGGCATCAAAAGGATTATCTACTTTCTTAGCTTCTTCCAGAACTTTTTCTTTCCACGCCTCTCTCGCCTGCTCATAGCGATTGTGATAATCGCTGATCCAGTCTTCGCTTACAATTTTTACTCCTGCTTCTTTCAGTCCCTGATAAATAGAAGTATTCTTTCTGTTGTTAACATCTCCAGAACCAATTCCACCCTTTACGGTTTTCTCTGCTCCATACCCAAGAAGTGCAGCAGCTGTATCTTTCTTTAATGGAAGGATTCCTTCATTTTTCAGCAGAACAATGCCTTCTGACGCCGCTTTTCTGGCAAGCTTTCCATGCATCAGTTCTCTCTCTGACGGCTGTTCTTCTCTAGTTCCACTGTAAATCCATTTCTTCATATAATTATACTCCTGTTTTTAATATTATAATTCTCATGAAAAGAACCTCCATAGCATTCTCTCTATGGGGGTTCTTAATTCTCATTATTCTTTTACACCACCAAGTGTTACACCTGCAATAATGTATTTGGATAAAAGCAGATATACAATAATGATTGGCACGATCGCAACAGTGATCATCATGTAAATTTTACCCATATCAAAGTTCATATAATCAGCACCACGCAGAGTTGCAATCAGGATCGGCACTGTCATTTTGCTCTTTGACTGAATGATCAGGGCAGGAACGAAGTAATTGTTCCAGGATCCTACGAAAGTAAAGATTGCCTGTACTGCTACTGCCGGTTTCATGATCGGAAGTACAATACTGTTAAAGGTTCTGAATTCTCCGGAGCCATCAATTCTTGCCGCTTCTACAAGGGATAAAGGAAGGGAAGACTGAAGGTAACTGTACATAAAGTAAAAGACTGCTGGAGATGCAATGGATGGAATGATCAGCGGAAGTAAAGAGTCATACATTCCCATCTTTGTGATCAGTCGTAAAAATCCCATTGCTGTTACCTGTGTAGGCATAACAAGAATTGCCATAATAAAGGTAAAAGCTGCTTTCTTCATTTTAAAATCATAAGCATATAGACCATAAGCTGTCAAAGAAGAAAAATATGTACAAAGTGCAGCACTGCAGGAAGATACAACAACACTGTTAAGAATACCGCGGAACATCGGGAAACTTCCGTCATTTGCCACATTCTTCAGATTCTCAAGAAAATATTTTCCGGGAAGTGCTGAAAATCCTTTCTGCAGATCCGCATGGGAACGTGTTGCATTTACAATCAGAATGTAAAAGAAAAACAGACACAGGAAGGATAAAAAGATCAGCACAAGATGAACAAAAATACTGCGCACACGACCTGATGTATTTGGTTTCATAGTTTATCTCCTCCTTCTTTCTTCTTTTGCTTTTTTCTTTGCAGCTTTCTTAGATCCGTCCGGGTCTGTGTCATTTGTCATCTTATATACGATCATACATAAAATACCGCTGACAATAAACAGATATACGGACAGTGCACCTGCCATACCATAGTTCTTGCTCTTTAAGTGGCTGTTCAGGAACATAATCAGAGTCATAGATGTACGGTCCGGATTTCCCTGTCCATTTGTAAGAATCTGAGGAACATCGAACATCTGAAGACCACCGATGATAGATGTGATCAGTGTATAAGCAAGGATCGGACGGATCAGCGGCAGTGTGATATAGAAAAATCTCTTGATACTGTTACAGCCATCCAGTTCAGATGCTTCAAAAATATCCATACTGATACCCATAACAGCAGCCATCAGCATAATTGTTGTATTACCAAACCACATCAGGAAGTTCATAAATCCGACCAGAGATCTGGTTCCGATTACAGAACCCATGAAATCTATCGGATTTTTAACCCATCCCAGAGACATCAGAATAGAGTTAATCGGTCCGTTGGTAGAGAACATGGTAAAGAACAATAATGCAAATGCAGAAGCCATGATCAGGTTAGGAAGATAAATAACAACCTTGAAAAACTGCTGTCCATGGATCTTCAGACGCGCATCTGTAAACCAACATGCCAGAACCAGTGCGATCACAATCTGCGGTACAAATCCGATTACCCACAGAATCAGTGTATTAGCACTGTATTTGAGCATATCTGACTTCAACAGACTCAGATAGTTTGCAATTCCAATAAAATTCGGTCCGATTTCTTTAATTCCTGAACGATAATATTCATAGAAACTATAACGTACAGTATCTACCAGCGGAATCAAAGAAAAGATTAAAAAAGTTATAAAAAATGGAAGGATAAAGATGTATCCCCATTTTGCATAGCTGATGCTTTTCTTTTTTTTCATAGTTCAGCATTCCTTCCTTTACATATTAGCGCCAGACACACATCGCGTTCATGTGTGTCTGGCAAATACAAATGCATCTGTACAGGTTATTTACACCTGAAACTTTTTAACTGTCAATTCAAAAGCGTTTATTATTCAGCCCAGTTAACTTCCTGGATTTCCGGATAACGTTCTTTGATTGCTGTTTCAAAGTTTGATTTTGCTTTGTCATAGTCTACCTGACCCTGGAAGTAATCGCTGAAAGCGTTCTGGAGCAGTTCTACACATCCCTGGTCATAAGCAGAAAGTGGTGCGATCTTGATGTTCTCTGCAACCGGTGCGAAATATTCAAATGGATTCTGTCCGCCAAGGAAGTCAGATGCGAAAGTATCATCTGTTGCAACTTCCTGCATACCACTCTTTGTATTTGTAAAGTCAGAATAATCTTTGGAAATCTTTAATAAATTGTCCTTATTTCCTGTCAGTGCAAGAATGATATCTTTTGCATGTTCCGGATTATCTGTTCCTGTTGCTGCATGGATGTAAGAACCGCCCCAATTGTATTCCTGTGGTGGATTTGTAACAGCCCATTCTCCGTCTTCTCCATCCCAGTTTGGTTTCAATGTAAAGTCAATTCCCCATGCCGGGAAGAGGAATGCAAATACTTTGGATTCAGATCCCATAGCTTTGTTCCAGTCATCATTCCACTGACCTTTTACAGTTTTGTTCAGGTATCCTGCATCCAGCCATTCTTTGGAATCTTTGATCCAGTTCATTACCTGCTGGTCCACATTAACAGTTGTTGCACCGTCTTCTACCCATGGCTGGGAAATGCTGTTTCCATACAGTCTGAATGTATCAGCATAAGAAGCAAATGTGTAATATCCTTTTGCTTTCAGTTCTTCAGCTGTAGCTTTTGCTGTATCCCAGTCTTTCATTCTCTTGCCTACTTCTTCAGGATCGTCGGTTCCGAACACATCTTTGGCAATATCACGACGATATACAAGAAGTCCAGGGCAGCACTGCCATGTAGATCCTCTCTGTACTCCATCTGCATCAGATGCAGTTGTTTTTGTAAAGTCATACTGATCTGCAAGATCTTTGTCAGGATCAATTCCAAGATCTTTCAGAGGCATTGCCACATCCGCTGCTGCATCTGTATATTTGTATACATAATCTGTTTCTGATAAGAAGATATCTACCTTATCATCTGCTGATGCATCAGCCTGATTCATAAGAGCTTCATCAAGTTTCTGCTGATAAACACCATCCTGATTTGGATTTATGATCCAGTGAATTTCTGTTCCATCCTTTAATGTTGTTACTGTTCCGTCTTTGGATGTTTCTTTTACTTCAGGATATACTGCTTCCAGACGCTGACGGAATTCATCATTCCAGGAATAAATATTGATTACTTTTCCTTCTTCATCTGCATGTACGATTGTAGCGGTTCCGCCCATTGTACCTGCAATTACGGATGCTGTAAGTAAAACAGCTAATGCTTTCTTTTTCATTAAAAAAGCCCTCCTTTTTCTTTTTTTCTCTTTGTGAGTTTCTTGCCTCACCTGATGTATCAGATTATAGCTTAAACTGCTTTTCGGGTATATTATAATTTCCACCAAAATGTCAGATTCATGACCTCATTGTGTTCTTTTTATATACAGACAGATTTTGTCATTTAATAAGGAAATCTTTCCTAAAATCATAATCTTTCTGTTTTTTTATTAGTATTTTTGTATAAAAAGTACCATTTTTCTATAAATCAGCCAGATGAATATTCGCAATCTGATTCATTACCTGCTCATATATTTTTCTGAAATTGTGTTATTTTATGTCATGATTCTGATACTTACTTCATGTTTCTTATTTCCGAAAGATCTCATTTCCGATATAATTTCCATACAATATTTATGGAAGGAGAAAAATGTTGAAACATATTAAGTTTATTGATAATCATGGAAGCTTTTGTGTGAACAGACCGGAAAATACCAGTTATCTTTATTTTCCTCTTGCATCAGAAGCAGGTCTGAAAAGTTCCGTCACACCAGTGCTTGGAGGTGACAGCAAAATTGATCAGGATACCTTCCTGCTGGAACCGGTCAGTTCCGAAAATCTTCATAACAATCGTTCTTCCAGAAATTTCTGGATCGTAAAAGAAGGACACATTCCTTATTCAGTAACAGGTTCCTCTGCTCAGCAGGAAGCCGACCGTTTTACTGACAGGCAGGAAGACAGTGAACTAACCGCCGGATTCATGTGGCAGACTTTGAAAAGGACTTCCAGAGAACTTGGGCTCATCTCCACAGTTACTTCTTTTATCCCCAAAAGCGATAATGTGGAGATTATGTATGTGACGGTTGAAAACCAGACAGATACTGTACAGAAATTTACTGCATATGGTGCAATTCCTGTTTACGGAAGAAGTGCGGATAACATTCGTGATCATCGAAATGTCACTTCCATGCTCCATCGTATCGAGACAACAGAACATGGAATCAACGTCTGCCCCACCATGTCATTTGACGAGCGGGGACATCAGCCAAATCATAAAATCTATTATGTAAATGGCTGTTCCGGAAAGGGAGAAAATCCGATTTCCTATTATCCGACTGTAGAAGATTTTATCGGAGAAGGTGGTACCTATACACATCCACGCACAGTATATGAAGGATATAAAGGAGTTCCCGCACACAGTCTGGCAGCAGGAAAGGAAGCAATGGGTGCTTTCTGTTTCTCATCTTTCACACTGGCTCCCGGTGAAAAAACAGACTTTATTTTATTATCAGGTATTGCCGACAGTAAAGAAGAAATTGAAAATATTTTTGAAAAATACAATACTTCCGATAAAGTAAAAAATGCACTGGAAGAAACCAGAATTTACTGGAAAAAACAGGTAAACGTTGACTTCCACACACAGGATCCTGACTTTGACAGTTATATGAAATGGGTAAGTTTCCAGCCATTCCTGCGCCGTTTATTTGGCTGTTCTTTCCTTCCTCATCATGATTACGGACGTGGTGGACGCGGATGGCGTGATCTGTGGCAGGATTGTCTTTCTCTTCTGCTGATGAATCCTCAGAATGTAGGTGCCATGATTGAAAAGAATTATGGCGGCGTACGTATTGATGGTACAAATGCTACTATTATCGGAGACGGTGACGGCAATTTTATCGCTGACAGAAACGGAATCGCACGTGTATGGATGGATCATGCACTCTGGCCGCTAATCACGACCAGTCTTTATATTAATCAGACCGGAGATATAGAGATCCTTAAGAAACAGGTTCCTTATTTTAAAGATGCACAAACCATGCGCGGCACAGAAATTGATACTCTCTGGAATGACGCATATGGAAATAAACAGCGCACCGAAGACGGTCAGGTATATACCGGAAGTGTTCTGGAGCACATTCTGATCCAGCAGCTTGCCGCTTTTTATGATGTAGGTGTTCATAATATTTACCGTCTCCGCGGAGCTGACTGGAACGATGCCCTGGATATGGCAGCAGAAAATGGTGAAAGTGTTGCCTTTACCTGTGCTTATGCGGGCAATCTCCATACTCTTGCTTCCATATTACGCCTTATGGAATCTGCAGGCGAAACCAGTATCCCGCTGTCAGAGGAAATTGAAATCCTGCTGAACGACCAGACAGATATGTTTGACAGTGTATCTGAAAAGAAAAAGATTCTTACTGAATATGCCAAAAGTTGCAGGCATAACCTAAGCGGCAGAAAGAAAAACTTCTCTCTCTCCACACTTGCTGCCAACCTGATCCAGAAATCCAACTGGCTGACAGATCATATCCGTTCACAGGAATGGATTGATGGCAAAGACAGCGAAGAAGGATGGTATAACAGCTATTACGATAATCATGGAGAGGCAGTGGAAGGTTTCCACCATGAACAGGTGCGTATGATGCTCACAGGCCAGGTTTTCTCTATTATGGGAAATGTTGCCACTGATGCGCAGATCAGGAAAATCGTAAAAAGCGCAGATCATTATCTTTACAGAAAAGAAATTGGCGGTTACCGCCTGAACACAGATTTTCAGGAACTGAAGTTTGATATGGGACGTATGTTCGGTTTCGCTTATGGCGAAAAAGAAAACGGTGCTGTTTTCTCTCATATGGCAGTTATGTATGCAAATGCCTTATATCAGAGAGGCTTTGCAAAAGAAGGCTGGAAAGCATTGCGTTCTCTGTCTGATACAGCTCTCGACTTTGATACCAGCCATATTTACCCGGGAATTCCTGAATATTTCCGTTCAGACGGACGTGGCATGTATCATTATCTGACAGGTGCTGCAAGCTGGTATCTTTTTACCATGATCACAGAGGTCTTTGGTGTCCGTGGAGTTTTCGGAAACCTTCTGGTTCATCCAAAACTTCTGGCAGAACAGTTCGATGAAGCAGGAACTGCTTCTGTCTCTGTTACTTTTGCAGGAAAACAGTTCCATGTTACCTACCGAAACACAGACAGAAAAGATTATGGTTCTTATCATATCGCCGCTGCGGACTGCGACAAAACAGCAATAGAAATCGTAGAAGATTCCCATATTATGATCTCCAGAGAATTTATTAACAACCTCTCTTCTGATCTTCATGAAATTACAGTGACACTTGCCTGAAAACAATAGCTGCTCAGCCTCCATAAAAGCAGTCGACAGGCGCAGTTATAAATATTGTTCTAACAGAAAGGATTTACTATATGAAATACGGATATTTTGACAATGAAAACCGAGAATACGTGATTACTAATCCGGCAACACCTGCACCATGGGTAAACTATCTGGGTTCCCCGGAGTACGGTGCAATCATTTCCAATAATGCAGGGGGCTACAGTTTTGCAAAATCCGGTGCAAACGGACGTATCCTGCGCTATGTTTTTAATAACTTTGACCAGCCGGGACGTTACATTTACATTCGCGATGACAGATCATCAGACTTCTGGTCTGCATCCTGGCAGCCTGCAGGCAAAGATCTGGCTCAGTATAAGAGCGAATGCCGTCACGGAATCGGTTATACAAAAATTTCTGCCGACTACAGCGATATTCACTCAGAAGCCCTTTACTATGTTCCTCTTGGAAAAAGTTATGAAGTATGGGCATTATCTGTGACCAATCATTCTGATCACGAAAGGAACCTGACTCTCAGCGGATATGCAGAGTTTACCAACCACAGCAATTACGAACAGGATCAGGTTAATTTACAGTACTCTCTTTTTATTTCTCGTACACTGTTCGAAGGAAACAGAATTACTCAGCAGATTCATGGAAATCTTGATGCAATTCCTGAAAATGAGAATGTAGATGAGAAAAATGTGACAGAACGTTTCTTTGGACTTGCAGGTGCTGAGGTTTCTTCTTACTGTGGGGACAAAAATGAATTTCTCGGAAGTTACCATGGATATGGAAACCCTGAAGGTATTGTCTGTGGTGATCTTGGTGATAAGACAAGCTATAATGAAAACTCCTGTGGTGCTCTCTCCTGCAAAATAACTCTTAAAGCAGGTGAAACCAGAACAATTGCTTTTCTTCTTGGAATGAAACCGTCATCTGAAGCTGCTGAAGTAATCAGATGTTACGAAAATCCGGCTCCAACTGTAGCAGAAGAACTGGAAGCATTAAAAGCTGACTGGAACAGTAAGCTTGATAATCTTAAAGTCAGCACTCCAAGTCCGGAATTTGATACTATGATTAATACCTGGAACGCATACAACTGTTTTATGACTTTCATCTGGTCCCGTGCAGCTTCCTTCATTTACTGTGGACTCAGAAATGGATACGGATACAGAGATACTGTACAGGATATTCAGGGAATCATCCATCTGGCACCGGAAATGGCACTGGAAAAGATTCGTTTCATGCTGTCTGCGCAGGTAAATAACGGTGGCGGACTCCCTCTTGTCAAGTTTACTCACACACCTGGAAAAGAAGATACTCCGGATGATGCTTCTTATGTACAGGAAACCGGCCATCCGGCTTACCGTGCAGATGATGCATTATGGCTTTTCCCAACTGTATATAAATATATTTCAGAAACCGGAAACACTGCTTTTCTTGATGAAGTGATTCCTTTTGCCAACAAAGAAGAAGCTACTGTATACGAGCATCTGAAACGTGCAGTTGCCTTCTCCCTTGATCACCTTGGACCTCACGGAATGCCCGCCGGACTTTATGCAGACTGGAATGACTGTCTCCGTCTGGGTGCAAACGGAGAATCTTCTTTTGTTGCTTTACAGTTCTATTATGCAATGACAATCCTGAAAATCTTTGCCGAATATAAAAAAGATACAGAATATGTACAGTATCTTGAAGAAACTCAGAAAGCATTTGGCGAAAAAGTTCAGGAACTGTGCTGGGATAACGACCGCTTCGTACGTGGTTATACAGAATCAGGAGAAAGAATCGGTGAAGCTGCTGCTCCTGAAGCAAATATGTGGCTGAATCCTCAGAGCTGGGCAGTTATCAGTGGTCTTGCTACCCCGGAACAGGGAGACGCAGCACTAAATAATGTATATGAACGTCTGAATACGGAATATGGCGCAATCCTTATGGATCCTCCTTACCATGCACATGCTTTCGATGGTGCACTGGCAGTTATCTATAATCAGGGTACCAAAGAAAACTCCGGTATTTTCTCCCAATCCCAGGGCTGGCTGATTCTTGCTGAAGCACTCCGCGGTCATGGAGAACGTGCTTTTACCTATTTTATGGAAAATTCTCCTGCTGCGCAGAATGACTGTGCCGAAATCCGTCGTCTTGAGCCATACTGCTATGGTCAGTTCACAGAGGGAAAAGCAAGCAAACACTTTGGACGCTCTCATGTTCACTGGCTGACAGGAACTGCTTCTACTGTAATGGTAGGATGTGTGGAAGGTATCCTCGGGCTTCGCCCTGATCTTGAAGGACTTCGACTGTCTCCTTCTGTGCCAAAAAGCTGGAAACACTTTGAGATTGAGAAAGTTTTCCGTGGAAAACAGCTTCATATCTCTGTAGAAAATCCAAACGAAAAAGAATCTGGCTGCTGCAGTCTGGTTCTTAACGGACAGAAATTAGCAGATAATTATATTCCTGAAAAACTTCTTCAGGATAAGAACGAAGTCATATTAACTCTTTAATCTCCCGATATTACCAGATGAAAATAAGCGGCCGACTTACAGAAAATTTATATTCCCTGTAAGCTAGCCGCCTGTTTTACTTATCTTAATATTTTGATTAATCCTGTTCTTTTTTCAGTTCCGACTCTGATGCGACACAAAGTTCTTTTTCTATATCCCAGTGTATCATATAATGTTCATCCCTGTATTTGCCCGGTGTCATTCCCGTAACTTCCCTAAACTGCTGGATGAAATGGCTCTGGGAAGAAAAGGAAAGACGGTTTGCAATCTCAATGATCGGATAATCACTGTACTGCAAAAGATTTTTCGCCATTTCTATCTTCTGTCTGCGGATATAGGCACTGACCGATATTCCTGTTTCTTTTTTAAATAATCTGGAGAGATAGCTCGCAGATACTCCAAGTGAATCTGCAAGATCTTCTATTGTAATTCGTTCTTTGATATGAGAATAAATGTATTCTTTACTTGCGTTGATATGTTTAGAATAAGTGTTGTCTCTGAAATATCTGCGCATTTTTTCAGTATAATCCATCACCATCTCATCATGAAGGCTCTGAACCTCTTCTACTGTATGAATGCCATCCAGCTTTTGAATATAAAAATCACTCAAGCGAAATGCCTGTTCCATCTCCATTCCATTTTGTTTACAGAGTCTGGTTATCATTGCGGTAGTGATAACAAAATGATATTTCATATTTGTGACCGCATTCTTTGACAGTACTCCCACACCATCACACTCTGTAAATCTCTGCCGTTCACAATTCTTCTTAACAGTTTTTATATCTCCACTTGCAACTGCACGATAGAACAATAATTCCTCTGTCGGTTCTCTGTGCTTAATTTCATCAAACTCATCTTCTGCCTCAAAAAGAAGCCATTCGTTCTGATAACTCATATGTCTCTCCTACGCCAATGCCAGCAATTCTTTTCCTTCTTTCAGTCTCTCATAAAACTGTATGTAGAAATCCTGATTTTGATCATATGGTTTGAGATAGAATCTGTTCACCACAAAGAGGTTCAGATTTCTGATCAGATCTGGATCCTCAGCATTGTACAGTACTTCCTGCACATCCAGCAGAAAATAATGCCAGTCATTTACAAATTTCTCATATTTTTTCAGATCCGGTGTGTCCACCCACTTCTTTACCTTGATCTTACTGCGGTTTGTTTTAGGACATTCGTGAATCTGAAGAATATATTTAAAACTGCCATTCTCGTAGAATCTTCCCAGCGGGAATAATCTGCAGAATCCCGGCCGAATAGAGTGGATGTGACAGCGTCCTTCACTGTTAAGGAATATACACTGTTCCTTCACTCCTGTCATCCGAAGATGCGGAAGGATATTTCCATCTGTCACTCCCAGTTCCAGATATTCCTGTAAAAGCTGCTCTGCTGATTTCTGTAATCCTGCCGACAATCTGTATACATCATATGGATCCAGGAGCACAGAATCTCCCATTCCCTGACAACAGTCACAGCAGCCTTCACAGTCATGGCAGTCTGCCTTTACCATATCATTAGAATCATATAATTTACCATCCGAAATCTCTTCCAGTGTCTGTTCTCTGCGCATATGCTATGCTTTTTCCTTTCTCTCAAAAAGCCTCTAATCCTGTAACACCCCAGTCTGAAGCAAGATCTTTCATACCTTCCAAAACTTCCTCCCTTGAATATCCGTTATCATCCAGGAAATCTCCATCCATATCATTCAGATACAGATAAAAGGTCAGTGCCAGTTCCAGATAGTCTACATCATCTTCTACCATACCCATATATAATTCGTTTTCTGCTTCATTGATCTTGCCTTCTTCTGCCAGTTTCATAATTGTAGCAAAAAGCCGGTCTGCCTCTGTGTAATCTGCTTCCTTCTCCGGAAGTTTGTAATTGGGCTGCTGCTCATGAAGCAGAAGCTTCGCGATCAGTCTTCCTACGTCCTGAATATTTCTTATCATATGATCATCCTGTACTGCCATAATATTATCTTCCCTTCTTTTTTATTTTACCTGGTACATCGTTTCGTAAATAACTATACCCATCGCATAGAATGCGGATTCGCAGACAAGAGAGTGATATAGTTATTCCAGTTTTAATCCTGCCAGTGCCTGTGCAAATGCATTATTCACCGGCTCCTTGGCTTCTTTCTGCTGCTGTCTCATATATTTTTGAACCTCACGCTTATTGACTCCTGCTCCCTCTTTGGCTCTTCTCGCCTGAAAAGCAGAGAGCTTTTCTTTATAGCCGCAGGCACAGATAAATGTCTCTTCCTTACCTTTCACATACATTTCCATACGTTTATGACACTTGGGACAACGGGCATTGGTAGTTCTGGACAGGGTTTCTTTATAACCGCACTCTCTGTCCTGACATACAAGCATTTTTGCATTCTTTCCATTCACTGCCAGAAGCTTCTTTCCGCAGTTCGGGCAGATTTTGTTTGTAAGATTATCATGCCTGAAGGTTCCCTGTCCGGTTTTGATCTCATCTACAATGTCACAGGTATAGTTTCTGATTTCTTTCAGGAAGGTTTCCTGTTTCATTTTACCTTTTGCAATATTTCCAAGCTTCATCTCCCAGTCTGCGGTCAGTTCCGGCTTGCGCAGTTCCTCGGGTACCAGTTCCAGAAGCTGCTTTGCCTTGGAGGTCAGATGGATTTCATTGCCTTTTTTCTCCATCAGAAAGCTGTTAAACAATTTCTCAATAATATCGGCCCTTGTGGCAACAGTCCCCAGACCACCTGTCTCACCGAGAGTTTTCGCTGCCTTTGTATCATGACTCTCCATATAGCGCACCGGATTCTCCATTGCTGCAAGAAGCGTTGCTTCTGTGAATCTTGCAGGTGGCTTTGTCCTGCCTGTATTCATGGATACATTCTCTATATGCAGTCTCTCACCTTTCTTCATCTGTGGAAGCTTCTGATCTTTCAATTTCTGTGCATCGTCAGCAGTATCCTCATCCTCTTCAGTGTCGTCCGTATTTTCATACACATCTTTCCATCCGGCACTTTTTACAACTTTCCCGCTGGCAGCAAAAAGTTCTCCAGCAACAATTCCCTCCATGCTCACCTGTTCATAAACAAAAGGCGGATACAGCACACTGAGGAATCTGCGAACTACCATATCGTAAATCTTACGTTCTTCATTTGTCATATGGTCAAGCTGCACAAACTGCTCCGTAGGGATAATTGCATGATGGTCGCTGACCTTTTTATCATCCACAAAACTTCCATTTGCACGAACAGGCTGATTCATCAGTGCGCCTGCCGGTTTTCTGTACGGTCCTGTTGCGCAGGCTCTCAGTCGTTCTTTAATTGTAGGAACAATATCCTTTCCAATATATCTGGAATCTGTCCTCGGATAAGTGAGTACTTTGTGATTCTCATACAGACGCTGCATGATATTCAGAGTCTGCTTTGCAGAATATCCATATTTCCGATTTGCCTCTCTCTGCAGTGTGGTCAGGTCATACAAACCCGGTGCAAAGGATTTTTTCTCTTTGCTGGTTACGGAAGTTACTTCCAAAGACTGATTTCTGAGAACATCGGAAATCTCCTCTGCCCGTTCTTTATTAAAAGTTCTGAAGCTCTTACTCTTTGGTTCCTTCCATGTCCAGGTGATATCACCTGCTTTCAGGGTGATTCCGTAATATTCCTTCGGCTTAAATGCCCGTATCTCTTCTTCCCGTTTCGCAATCATCGCCAGTGTAGGAGTCTGTACACGCCCGCAGGAAAGCTGGGCATTATATTTACAGGTAAGTGCCCTTGTACCGTTCATTCCCACCAGCCAGTCAGCTTCCGCTCTTGCCACAGCTGCTCTGTACAGATTATCATACTCATGTCCGTTTTTCAGATTTCCGAATCCTTCTTTGATAGCTTTGTCTGTAACTGAAGAAATCCACAGTCTGCGGATTGGTTTATGACAGTCCGCTTTGTCAAGAATCCAGCGGGCTACCAGTTCACCTTCTCTTCCGGCATCTGTGGCTATTATAATATCGTTTATGTCTTTTCTGTACAGCTGCGTTTTTACTGCATTGTACTGTTTACCGGTCTGTCGAATAACTACCAGCTTCATTCGATCCGGCATCATGGGAAGTGTGGATATTTCCCATTTCATATACTTCTTATCGTATTCCTCAGGATCTGCCAGCGTAACAAGGTGTCCAAGTGCCCAGGTGACTACGTAATCTTTTCCCTCAAGAGTACCATTTCCTTTCTGTGTACAGTGAAGTACTCTGGCAATATCTCTGGCAACAGAAGGTTTCTCTGCTATTACTAATGATTTCATAAAATAAATAACTCCTTATAAAAATCTACAGTCAGGGTTTCTGATATCCCTGACCGTTGATTTCGGGCAGCTGTCCATTTATTTTTGGCATCTGCTTATATTTAAGATGTCAGGATCAAAAGCTATTTTGCTTTGCTCTTTGCAACTCCTGCAATTCTCATATTTAAAAGTATAGCATAGATAAATTCCTGTTTCCAGTTATTCTTTAACTTTATTTCATATTAATTTTATATCCGACTCCGCGAACTGTCTCCACCAGCTCACCGGCACTTCCCAGTTTTTGTCTCAGTGTTCGGATATGTACATCAACGGTTCTGCTCTCTCCGTCGAATTCATACCCCCAGACCTGATTCAGAAGCTGGGTTCTGGAAAGTACAGTTCCGCTGTTTTTCAGAAGCAGACATAATACTTCATATTCTTTTAATGTAAGATTTACATTCTTTTTATCTACAGTTGCAATATGTCTGGAAGGGCAGACATAAAGGTTTCCTGTCTGATATTCTTCTGCGCCGTCATCTTCTGCTCTTCTTAATAATGCGCGGATCCTTGAGATCAGTTCCATCATGCGGAATGGTTTTGGAATATAGTCATCTGCCCCGCTGTCAAGACCTACCACTGTATCATATTCACTGCTTTTTGCTGTCAGCATGATAATAGGAAGTTTACGTGTATCCGGACGCATACGCAATTTCTTCAATATGGAAATCCCATCCTCTTCCGGCAGCATCACATCAAGGAGCAAAAGTGCAGGTTCTTCCTTTTCCATGGCTTTCCAGAAGTGAGAAGGTCTTTCAAATCCTTTTGCTTCAAATCCCTGACTTTTCAATGTATAAATCACCAGTTCACGTATACTCTCATCATCTTCTACCAAATATATCATTTTTTTGTTCTCCATTTACAATTATTTGCTGAATGCCATAAGCCGAAACCAGTATACAATCTCCGGAAACAACATGACATTTTCGAAAATCACTATAATTTCTCCGGCTCAGTTGATATCAGTATAATAAAAAGCCGTAAAATCTTTGTTCTGCTTTATGTTAAAACTTTGTAAAACGCTACACTTTATTGAGAATTTTTTTATAAAATTTTTATATACTTTATGAGAAAATTTATTTGTAAAAGCAGTATGAAGATGTTATGATATGGTATGGTATGAAATAATTCTCCAAAGAAGGTGAAATTTTGAAACGTTTTATTTCCAAATACCGGCATGGACTTGTGATTGCTGTTTACAGCATCATTTATATCCTGCTCTTCAGTTACCTGGAGCACAGACCGGTTCACAGCTATCATATCGTACATACAGTATTTGATGACTGGATTCCATTTTGTGAGTTCTTTATCGTTCCTTATATGCTGTGGTTTCCATACATGATTCTGGCTGTGATTTATTTTATATTTTTTAACAAAAACAAACATGAATACTATCAGCTGGCATTTAATCTTATGATGGGAATGACTGTTTTCCTGATTGTTTCCTATGTTTATCCAAATGCTCAGCACATACGTCCGACCGAATTTCCAAGAGACAATATCTTCACAGATATAGTAAAATGGCTGTACAGTACAGATACTCCTACGAATATCCTGCCCAGCATTCATGTGTTCAACTCTCTTGCAATCCATATGTCGCTTACAAACTGCGAAACACTGCGAAATAAAAAATTTATAAAAGCAGCATCCTTTACCCTGACCGCGCTGATCATCATGTCCACCATGTTCCTGAAACAGCATTCTGTGATTGATGTATGCATGGGTGCAACACTTGCATTGTTTGGCTTTCTGGTTTTTTATCCGAGAAGAGTTTCCGTTTCTTCTGAATCTGTCTGCTTTAGAGAAGTAAAGAGAAAAAAGAGCGAGAATTAGAAAGATTTAAAAAAAGCAGAATCTTTGAAGTACATTTTTGTCTTTCAGAGATTCTGCTTTTTTACAGTTATAACAATTTCATAAAATATTTTCCCAAAACCGATATCCGGATGTGAAGCTTTTACGCATCAGTTAAATCCATAGAATTTCTGGCTGATTTTGTAGGCTGCCACTGACATTTTTCTTCCACCTCTTCCCGGAAGGTTCATGACTCTTCCGAAAAGACTGTGACGCAGTTTTCTGTATACCTGTTTATTCTCTGTCCTGATATATTCCAGAAGTTCTTTCTTCTTCTGAAGGGACTCTTCTGTATTGGCACGTATCAGCATAATGGAAGAAATAGTTGTAATAATATCCAGATAGCTGAACATATACGCTTTCAACTGCTTATTTGTATTTTTACAGTTGATATATGCATCTACCATGAGTTTGTTTACCCGGATCTGCTGGTCAATACGTTTGATCATCACTTTCTCATTTACAGACTGGTCATCTCTCCCGATAAAATAACGGTAGAAATTCACATCCAGATAATACAGATTCTTTACATACGGAAGAGGTTCAAAAGCAAATAGATTGTCTACATAAAATGTATGCTTCGGCAGTTCCAGATTGCATTCATGAAGCAGTTTTGTACGATAGATCATGGAGTGCATCAGAAGATATTTACCTTTCGGCATGTGTTTCACTTCTTCCCATCCAAATATTCTGTCCTGCGGCAGGCATTTGCGGTACTGCATGATTTTCTTACGGGTTGCGCCCTGTTTCTCATATACAAAATTACTGATCAGAAGGTCAACTGTCTGTGGACCTCTGAGCAGTTCATATAAAGTTTTCAAAATCTGTACATACGCTTCTTTATTTACCCAGTCATCACTGTCCACTACCTTGAAATACAATCCTGTAGCATTTCTGATCCCTGCATTGACAGCTTCTCCATGACCACCATTTTCCTGATGGATTGCCTTTACAATTGTCGGATATTTCCTGGCATAGTCATCTGCAATCTCAGCAGTTCTGTCAGAAGATCCGTCATCTACTATAAGAATCTCTACTTCTTCTCCTCCCACCAGTAATGACTCTATACAACTCTCCATATAATCCTGGGAATTATAACATGGAATCGCAATACTTAACAGTTTCATCTTGTTTCCTCCTTGATATACTTTGCATACGCTCCAAAAGCAGATGGAATTGCGTATTGTTTACCTGACTGTTCTTTACTTACAAAAATGAGTTCTTTATCCTGTGTTGTCTTTAGGGATGATACCTTTATTCTGTATGCCTGCATTCTCCATTCAATATGGGAGAAAATATGTTTCGCAGGCGGAAGTTCTTCTATATATAATGGATCAAGTCCCAACTCTTTTACGTACAAAAGCGCATCTTCGCTTTTTAAATGTCCCTGAATATTTGGCAGTTCATATAAGCCTGCCAAAAGTCCTTTCTCAGGTCTTTTCCTGATAGCTGTGCATTCTCCGTCCTGAATGATAAACACAGTCCTGTTGTCCTGTGTTCTGGCTTTCTTAGGTGCTTTTACAGGAATCATATCCGCTTTATCATGTCTGTGAGCCAGACAGGTAAATGCAATCGGACATTCTGCACATTTCGCCTGACCGTTGGGAACACATATCACAGCTCCCAGTTCCATCAGTGCCTGATTAAAGTCTCCCGGACAATCTGAGGGCATGATCTGCGAAACCTGCTGTTCTATTTTTCTGCGGACAGACTGCCGGCTGATGTCTTCCGTACTCTCTGTAATTCTGGAAATCACACGCAGTACATTCCCGTCTACAGCCGGAACCTTTTCCCCATATGCGATCGATGCAATGGCACCGGCTGTATAACTTCCTATTCCCTTTAACGACAAAAGCGCCTGATAATCTTCAGGCAGTCTGCCATTATATTCATCTTTTACAGTTTTCGCCGCTTCCTGCATGTTCCGAACGCGGTTATAATATCCCAGTCCCTCCCATAACTTCAGAAGTTTCTCTTCAGGACATTCCGCCAGTGACTGAATATCCGGGAGTTCTGTGATAAATCTCTGAAAATAGGGTTTCACTGCCTCCACTCTGGTTTGCTGCAGCATAATCTCCGACACCCATGTATAATAAGCATTGTCCTTATCTCTCCATGGAAGAATCCTCTTATTATCCCTGTACCATTTTACCAGAGGCCGCACAATCTCTTCAAGTACCATAATTTATCTTTTCCTCGTTTATTTACTGTTCACTCCATTCTCAGTAACGCCGCCAAAATTCATTTCAGATTACCTGTGGCAATTGGATTTTGGCCTGTATGTCATTTTATCACAAAACAGAAAAAAACGCTAATACATAAAAATAAAAAGGACCGTACACATTTTACCGTATCTCGATCCTTCTTGTCTTATTCATTATTTTTTACATTTTAATTTCAAATAACACACAAGCCCGACAATAATGATCAGAAGTGCTGCTATGTAAGCTATTTTAAAGGCCAGTGCTGTAGTAAAAAGATCTATAGCAGAAACAACGCCAATCAAAATAAGCGCAACTCCACTTGCTTTTGCCATCTTCTCTTCATCATAAAGCTTCTTACTGATGTCCGAGTTTCCACCTTTCAGGAAAATATCCCCATGTCCTGTCAGAAGCATTATTCCTACTATGAAAGCGGCAATTGTCAGTATGATGTTTAAAGAATCAAAATTCATAACCTTCCCCTTTCTTTCTGCATTTTACCATACAGAACCTTTTTTCTTTTTATAGAAATCCGGGACTATTGTTTCGCATACAATGATCCCGGAATATCCATACCTGTTTTTATTTTTCAGAAAACTGTTCAATGCCTCCAATTAAAAGATTACAGAAAAGTAATTCCTGATCAATATTAATAGAAACATACGATTGGAATATTGCAGTCAATAATATTATAAAGTTCTGCTGCTTTCTCCGGCGGCATATTGATACATCCATGCGAACCGCCTTCCATGAAACGATCTCCACCAAAGTATGGCTGCCAGTTTGCATCATGGAAACCAATACCGCCATTAAACGGCATCCAGTACGTTACCGGCTGTTCATATTCGTATTTACCATTTGCCAGCTGTTTACCTCTGAGCACATCCGGGCTCTTCTTATAATAAATCGTATAAATACCGGCCGGAGTCTGACGGTCAGAATATCTCATATCACCGGAAACAATATCTGACTCAAAGATATCTTCTCCGTTCTGGTAGAAATACATATGCTGTTCGGACAGATCCACTTCAATATAAGTATTTCCTATATCATTGTAACCATGTGCATTGGCTGTCATAGAATAAACCGGCTCTCTGGTTGTCTGTGTCCCTGACTGGATTTCCTGTGTCAGCTGTGCAACCTCTGAAACCTGGTCTATCTGCCATCCATATGCAGAACCGTATACACTGACAGTTCTCCCACTTGTTGTCTGGAACTCTCTTTCAGTTCCCACCGTATCATGGGCCGCTGCAAGCTGCGCCACATAATCTGCGATGTGCTGTCTGAAAGATGTATCATCCATGATCAGCTGTCCTTTTTCATCAAAATTCAGCCAGTCCTTGATCGTATTTCCATCCAGGGTTTCCGTTTCATCTCCAAAAGTATACGTAATGCTTGCTTTTGTGAAATTGTTACATGCATTAAGAGACGCCTGCAGATCCGGATTGTCGCTGGTAATATCTGCTTTTACATACACGTCCGGCTCACTGTCGAAATCAACCGAAGTTTTATTTCCCGAAACAGCTTCCGAAAGCACGTTATAAGCATTTTTCAAATCCAGCTTACTTCCCTCTGTCTCCGGAACAATCTCAAACTGCGAATCTCCATATGCGACATATGCATTCTCAGGAGCTACCTGATTCTCTTTCTGTGCACAGTTAAGTGCCTTCACCTGTTTTTTCAGCTTTTCTTTATCGTAAGTCGTGTTCTCAGCGGCTGTATAGCTCTTCTTTTCAAAAAAACCTCTGATCCATTCATAAGGTTTCTGATCTTTCAAAAGTTTCAGAACACTTCCATCAGAAACATAACTATAGCCGATCTGATCTCCGCTGATCGTCTGCGGATCCAGATTTCTGGAATCAACCTCTATGGAATAGTTCTCTACTGTCTTCGCAATCTTCTGTTCTGCCTCATAAGCAGTTTTACCCGAACAGTCAATACCATTGATCGATGTTCCTTCAAAGAATTTATCCGAATAATAATATGACATACCCGCATATGCAGCTCCGGTGCTTACAATAACCATTGCCACTGCGATTCCTGTAATCTTCAATCCTTTATGCTTCTTTCGGACAGGTGGTTCATAAGGTGCAAGATCTTCATCATTGATCGGTACATACGAAATTCTCCCCGGTCTTGCGGATTTATGGCGTCTGCCAGTTGTTTCCTTACTGCCATTTGGGACTGTGTTGTTTTTTTCCTCTTTGTTGCCCATCTATTTTCTCCTCAACATAAATGTTACCGTTCATTTTTCCTGAAGCCTATTACTTTTGAATCATATTACTGTTGATTCGGTTAATTAAGAGGCTTGCTATAATTCTTAATAATACGCTTCACAATACACAGAATTTATGTACTGATCACATAAACCTGCGCTGCATGTTTCATTATAACATAATTCTTCCAATTTGCACCTACTATTCACCTTTTTCTCATTTTTTATTACTGTTTGCAGGTAATATCCCCGAAAAATGTTTTCTTTGGCAAATCCCTTGTGATTTTTCTTATTTTTACAGGCCAAGTCTGCGTTTCATATCCTTCATCACATAGAAATACATGATGATCAGAAGTCCTCCTGCAAGCACCCATGCCATCGGACTGGCCATACATGCTCCAAAGTAACTCTTATGAGCTGCCGCAATCATGGCAGTGATTCCACGTCCTGCCAGTTCTGCAACACCGGCAAGCATTGGAAGCAGTCCGTATCCCATACCCTGGATACCATTCCTGAGCGCATTGACAAAGTGAAGTGGTATGAAAAATACTGCCACGCATTTCACATAAGTATCAACCATAGGAATGACTTCTGCGGCATTATCTGAAATAAACAGATAAGACAGATATTTGCCAAAGAAGAAAATGATCACACCTGTAACAATAGCATAGGTAATTCCTATAATATGCGCACTGTTAAATCCCTGTCTGACTCTGTCCAGTTTACGTGCTCCTATATTCTGTGCATTATATGTTGCCATTGTTGTTCCGATTGCAACATATGCCTGGGTAAAAATATTCTCAATCTTATTTCCTGCCGTAAATGCCGCTACTGCATAGGAACCAAGAATATTCAGCGCAGACTGTACCATCATGGTTCCGATCGCAGTGATGGAATACTGCAGTCCCATGGGAATGCCCACAAGAATTTCTTTTTTGGCAATCTCTGAACGAAATCTCCAGTCATCCGCCTTCAGTCTCAATTCCGGTACGTATTTTATAATATAAATCAGACAGAGCACTCCGGATACTCCCTGTGCTGTGATCGTCGCCCAGGCAGCCCCTGCAACTCCCATATGGAAAACAATAATAAACACCAGGTCAAGTACTATATTCAAAAGTGCCGCCAGAATCAGAAAATACAATGGTGTCTTACTGTTTCCCAGTGCTCTCAGAATACTGGCCAGGATATTATATAATACCTGTGCAAAAATACCTCCGCATATGATCATAATGTAGATATATGCATCCTGAAAAATATCCTCCGGTGTATGCATTAATGTCAGAAGCGAGTGCATCCCCACCATACTGACAGCCGTCATTATAACCGATATGATAATTGAAAGTAACGCCGCATTTCCCACTGACTGGCGCATCTCATCCATCTTTCCCGCACCGAATTTCTGTGAGGTCAGAACTGTAAAACCGGCTGTCAGTCCCGTAAGAAAACCTATGATCAGAAACATGATCGTTCCTGTTGAACCAACCGCTGCCAGCCCTTTTGTTCCTACAAATTTTCCTACGATTATGGCATCTGCCATGTTGTAAAACTGCTGGAATACATTACCTATAAATACAGGTATCGTAAAGTCAAGTATCATCTTCATTGGTTTCCCAACTGTCATGTCTGTCTGCATTCCAATAAACCCTCCCAATCCTTTTTTAATCCTCTTTATTTACTGTTTCCGACATCTGTTTTATCAGATATCAGAGCGATTATAGTTGAAAATTTTTTCCATTTCAAGATGTGTTTTTTAATTCCATGATTTTCTACATAATCACCAAAAACAGACAAAAAACCCTCTGATTTGTGTCAGAGGGTTTCGTCAATATCACGAACTGCTGATGTCTGCCAAGCAGTTCTCACAGTTTTTGTATTATATTATTTCTCTACAAGAAGAGATTTTCCTGTCATTTCTACAGGCTGTTCCATTCCCATAAGCTGGATCAGTGTAGGAACGATATCTGCAAGACATCCGTTCTCGCGCAGTGTGTATTTCGGATCTGCATTTACAAGAATGAATGGTACAGGATTTGTTGTATGTGCAGTCCACGGAGCACCTGTCTCATAGTCGATCAGCTGTTCTGCATTTCCATGGTCAGCACAGATAAACATCTGTCCGTCCACTTCTTTAAGAGCCTCTACTGCTTTGCCAACACATTCATCAACAGTTTCCACTGCTTTGATGGCAGCTTCCTGTACGCCTGTATGTCCAACCATATCCGGGTTTGCAAAGTTAATCACAATCACATCATATTTGTCAGATTTGATCGCATCTACCAGTTTTCCGCAAACCTGAGGTGCACTCATTTCCGGCTGAAGATCGTAAGTTGCAACCTTCGGAGATTTAACCAGGATTCTGTCCTCTCCTTTGTTCGGCTCTTCCACACCGCCATTGAAGAAGAATGTAACATGTGCATATTTCTCTGTTTCAGCAATACGCGCCTGAGTCATATTGTGCGCTGCAAGATACTCGCCAAATGTATTGTGAAGCTGAACCTTGTGGAATGCAACCTGTTTATTCTGAATGGTATCATCGTAATCTGTAAAGCATACGAAAGTAACCTGTGGTCTTGCTTTTCTTTCAAATCCCTGGAAATCATCATCACAGAATGCTCTTGTGATCTCACGTGCGCGGTCAGGACGGAAGTTAAAGAATACAACAGAATCTTTATCAGATACAACACCTGTCGGCTGTCCGTCTTTCTCGATAACTGTAGGAAGAACAAACTCATCTGTCTTATCATTATCATAGGAAGCCTGAACTGCTGCCGGGGCATCTGTTCCTTTTACGCCTTCTCCTGATGTAAGAGCATTATATGCCAGTTCTACACGATCCCAGCGGTTATCACGATCCATCGCATAGTAACGTCCGGAAACAGTAGCAATCTCACCTACACCGATCTTCTTCATCTCTGCTTCAAGAGCCTCTACAAACTCTTTACCTGATGCAGGAGGTGTGTCACGACCGTCAAGGAAACAATGTACGTAAACCTTCTCAACGCCCTCTCTCTTAGCCATCTCAAGTAATCCATAAAGATGTGTATTATGACTGTGCACACCACCATCAGAAAGAAGTCCCATGAAATGTACTGCAGAATTATTCTCTTTTGCGTTCTTCATTGCTGCAAGAAGAGCTTCATTCTTAAAGAAATCACCGTCCTGGATTTCTTTTGTGATTCTGGTAAGTTCCTGATATACGATACGGCCTGCGCCCATATTCATATGTCCTACTTCAGAATTACCCATCTGTCCGTCCGGAAGACCTACTGCCAGTCCGCTTGCGTTTCCTTTTACAAATGGATATTCTGCCATCAGCTTGTCCATAACCGGTGTTTTAGCCAGATATACAGCGTTTCCTTCCTTTTTGTCATTCAGACCATATCCATCAAGAATCATTAATACGGTTGGTTTTTTGCTCATAATGTTCTCCTTTTATGTTTATTCATAATTGATAACTGTTTTGCTGATATCAGGAGCAGAAAACTGATCATCTCTGCACAATAAAACTTTTATATCTGACATCTCTTATATAGTATCAAAATCTCAGGATTTTTCAATTCTTTTTTTGTATCTGTTTCATTTTCATTACTATATATATGAAAAGAACAGTAACTTATTTTCCATATACACGAATGATCGTTGAAATCTTTCTTACGGAATCCCTGTTTCTCAGTTCTTCGATGGCAGTTCTAAAATCACCTTCTCTTACCTTCTCAGTGATCACAACTACTTCCGCACACCCTTCCACCTTGGTATCTTTCTGGATAATCTGTGCAACACTGACCTGATATTTGGCAAAAATAGCAGTCATCTCGGCAAGAACACCGCAGCGATCCTCTACTTTGAGACGGAGGAAATAACGGTTATGTGTATCTTCCATTTTCTTAACAGGGATATTCTTGTAACAGGTACATCCGATTCTGCCGCAGCATCCTGCAAGAATATTTCTCACAATATCAAATACATCACCCACAACTGCACTGGCTGTAGGAAGTTCTCCTGCTCCTCTTCCGAAGAACATGGCATCTTCCACTGCATCTCCATGGACAAATACTGCATTATAGGAATCATTTACAGTTGCAAGCGGATGGGAACTGGGGATCAGCATCGGGCACACATATGCTTCAATTCCGTCTGCTTCGTTTCTTGCAACACCCAGAAGCTTGATATCACGTCCCATTTCTTTCGCATAATGAATATCTTTTGATGTGATCTTGGCAATTCCCTCTGTATATACATCGTTAAATACCACACGTGAGTTAAATGCCACAGATGCAAGGATCGCTACCTTACGTCCTGCATCCAGACCTTCGATATCAGCAGTCGGATCAGCCTCCGCATATCCAAGTTCTGTTGCAAGTGCCAGGGCATCCTTAAACTCCATACCTTCCTGAGTCATCTTTGTCAGAATAAAGTTTGTGGTTCCGTTTACAATACCCATAACTTCTGTCATGTGATTTCCTGCCAGACACTGTTTCAATGGTCTGATGATCGGAATACCACCTGCTACTGCTGCTTCAAACAGAAAATCCACTTTACTCTCATGTGCCGCATCCAGAAGCTCATGACCATGTACTGCGATCAGATCCTTGTTTGCAGAGACTACATGCTTACCGGCTTTTAATGCAGAAAGGATATACTCTTTTGCAGGATTAATCCCACCCATCAGTTCAATCACAATCTCAATCTCCGGATCATTTATAATCTCATCCCACTGGCTGGTGAGCAAAGAGGCATCTTCTATCTTCGCTGCTGCCTTCTCTATATTTCTCACAAGGATTTTCTTTATCTCAACTTTACAGCCAATCTTGGCCGACATTTCCTTTTCCTGATTCTTCAGTACCTTATATACACCTGTTCCTACTGTTCCAAATCCTAACAGTGCGGCTTTGATGACATTTTCATTCATTTTGCAGGATTCCCCTTTCGTTTTCGTTGGTTTTTATAGTATGGCAGAATTTCCTATTTGTCAAGTTTGTCTGCATTTTTAAGCAAAATCTTTATCATATTTTCCAGTTCTTTGTTCCGTCTGCGAAGCCATCTCACATACCATAATATCCCCACTCCTGCCACCCAGGCAGAAATACAGAATATTCCATCCAGGATCATATAAACAGTTCTCTCTGTCCCCCTGGCAGGGGCTCCACTCAGGAAGCAGTAATACATTGCCACTGATATGCAGGCTGCGGCCACGCCTTCCATTATCTTTCTGATCGTCTTCATTATATCACTTTCCTTCTCAATAGTGTCTTTATAAAGACACTGTTACAAGACCTATTTTAACCCGATAATAAATATGAATCAAGAACAAATCGGACGGTTATTACATATGATAAGCTATAGAAAATTATGGAAGACTATGAAGGAGCGGAAAATCAGCCAGTATGCCCTGTACACTCACTATGGCATAAGCACTTCTTTTCTGGATAAACTCCGTCATAATGAAAATGTGGAAATCCGCAGTCTTGATATCTTATGTTCAATCCTTGACTGCGATTTCGGTGATATTGTAGAACACATTCCGGATAATGCTGAACCTGAGGAAAAATAATTTTTTCGGGTTCAGCATCAATATGATGTAGTTGTGCCCTTTTATAGAACTATTTGTTCTTTTTATCTTTCTCATGATGTTAGGTCAAAAGGTATTTTACCCCTAACCTGATATCTTCTCATATCTATAATATATTTTGCTTATCATATCCTGCAGAAAGTCAGGCGGATATTCGCAATCTCCACAGGGGACTTACCTGATTCGGTTAAAACATTATTTATAATGTTATCCTATAAGTCCATTCACAAAAACATAAGATTTTTTCATTTATTTATGATATACTTATTACTGTCTCCTTCGTTCTCAGTAACGCAGACTTATCTATGGCATTCTCTTCAGGCGCATAATATCATCCGCTTCGCAATTTATCAGTTAAATAGTGCGTTCAGGAGACTTGCTGCAGATTTACAAAATATTTTTACCTGAAAGGATCGTAGTATATATGAAATATGATGTAGTGATCATCGGCGCAGGACCTGGCGGTATTTTCTCTGCCTATGAACTGATGAAGCAAAATAACGATTTAAAGATTGCTGTTTTTGAGGCTGGAAATCCTCTCAGTAAAAGACATTGCCCAATTGATGGTGACAAAGTAAAAACCTGTATCAAATGTAAAACCTGTGCCATTATGAGCGGCTTTGGCGGTGCCGGTGCTTTCTCTGACGGCAAATACAATATCACAAATGATTTCGGCGGAACACTTTATGAACATATTGGAAAGAAAGACGCTCTTGACCTGATGCGTTACGTAGATGAGATCAATGTTGCCTACGGCGGACAGGACACAAAAATGTATTCTACAGCCGGAACCAAATTCAAAAAACTTTGTATGCAGAACAAATTAAAGCTTCTGGATGCTTCCGTACGTCATCTGGGAACAGACATTAACTATGTGGTTCTTGAGAACTTATATGCAAAATTAAAAGAGCATGTTGATTTTCATTTCAACACTCCTGTAGAACGTCTGGAAGTACTTGAAGACAGATACCGTATCATCACAAAGAATGATACCACTGACTGCAGCAAATGCATTGTATCCGTAGGCAGAAGCGGAAGCAAATGGATGGAACAGATCTGTAAAGAACTTGATATCCCAACCAAATCAAACCGGGTAGACCTGGGTGTACGTGTAGAACTTCCTGCTGTTATCTTCTCACACCTGACAGACGAACTGTATGAGAGTAAGATTGTCTACAGAACAGAAAAATTCGAAGATAATGTGAGGACTTTCTGTATGAATCCTTATGGCATCGTTGTAAACGAAAATACAAACGGCATTGTCACAGCAAATGGACACAGCTATGAAGATCCGTCCAAACAGACAGAAAATACAAACTTCGCACTGTTGGTAGCCAAACATTTCTCCGAGCCATTTAAAGACAGTAATGGATATGGCGAAAGCATTGCCCGTCTTTCCAATATGCTGGGCGGCGGAGTGATCGTACAGCGTTTCGGCGATCTGGTGCGCGGAAGAAGGAGTACGGTTGCACGTATCGAAGAAGGTATGGTACGACCTACTCTCGCAGCTACTCCCGGTGATCTGAGTCTTGTTCTCCCGAAACGTATCCTTGACGGAATCATTGAAATGATTTATGCTCTGGATAAAATCGCTCCCGGGACAGCTAATGACGACACCCTCCTCTATGGTGTGGAGGTTAAGTTCTATAATATGGAAGTTGATATTGATGAAAATCTGGAAAGCAGATACAAAGGCCTGTATATCATTGGAGACGGAAGCGGTGTAACCCATTCCCTGTCCCATGCTTCTGCAAGCGGTGTATATGTAGCACGCCAGATTGTTGAGAATCTGTAAAAGACCGGATTTCTTCTGATGGATACCTCCAACTACAGCAATCAATAACCTTAAAGTCCCCATCTGTCTCTTACAGTTGAAACAGATAGGGACTTGTTTATTATATTTTCTGGTATGCCATCCATTTATCCATTCCCAGACGTTCAAATGAACCGCAGTACTGAAATCCGCATTTTTCCAGAAGTTTCTGCATGGGGATGTTATCGCTGTATGTATCCATACGGAGATTCAGTGTCTGAGCATAGGCCCAGTCCAGACAGAATGATGCGGCTCCTCTTACTATTCCTGTGGACGCTACCCTGTGAACTACTCCATAGGGTTCTTCATTCAGCCATTTTCCATTAATTTCTTTATAATCTTCATCTTCTTCCGCCGCATAATAGAAAACACAGGCAATCCGCCCTTCTGACATGCACAGATACATTTTATCAATATCATGCTCTATCAGTTCTGTTGAGGGGTAATCTTCACCCCACTGTTCTGCATTGCCATTTTCTCTCATAAATTTGCGGGCTTTATCATAAACTTGCATGATCTGCCCAAGATCCTGCACTGATGCTTTTCTTATTTCCATGAAACCTTCCTTTTCTTTTGGTATTTATATTCTTTTAGTATTTGTATTCGTTTTGATTTTTCGTCTATTTCTCAAATTTTTTCGTCAAAAGACAAATATTTTCACAATGGTCTGTAAAACTGAACATATCTACCGGCTGTATTTTTCTCACATCATAGCCATGTTTTGTCAAATACTCCAGATCTCTTGCCAGTGTTTCCGGTCCACAGGAGATATATACGATTCTTGATGGATTCAGTTTGATAACAGAGGACATAAACTTTTTATCACTGCCGGTACGTGGCGGATCCATAAACACAACATCTGCATGTTCTCCGTTTTCTGCCATGTTTTCCATAAATTCTCCTGCATCTCCCTGATAGAAACGTGCATTTGTAATCTTATTTTCCTTTGCATTGATTCTGGCATCGCGGACTGCATCCGGATTTAATTCCACACCAATGACATTCTTTGCCCGCTTTGCAGCTACAAGTCCGATTGTTCCTATTCCGCAGTATGCATCTATCACTGTTTCTTTTCGTCCAAGCCCCGCATATTCAATTGCTGTCTTATACAGAATTTCTGTCTGTACAGGATTTACCTGATAAAAAGACTGCGGAGAAATGCGGAATGTACATCCGCAGAGCGTATCCCGGATATATCCTTTTCCATAAATGACGATATCACGCTCACCCAGTACCATACTGGTCTTCTTATCATTGACGTTAAGCACAACTGTTGTAATCTGTGGGTATTTCTTTCTCAGAGCTTTCACAAAATTATTTTTTGAAGGAAAGATCGGGGAACCAATCACAATAACCACCATGATCTCATCTGTGAAAAACCCTCTTCTCACCAGCACATGGCGCAAAAGTCCATATCCTGTGTCCTCATCATATGTTTTGATTCTAAAAGATTTCAGCATATCCCGAATTGTACGGATGATTTCCTGACTGATCTTATCCTCGATCATGCACTCTTCTATCGGAACAACCTTATGTGTTTTCGCTTCGTAGGTTCCACAGATAATATTACCTTTTTTATCCCTGTCAAATACTGCATGAACTTTATTTCTATAATAAAAGGGATCATCCATTCCAATGATTGGTTTTACATTTGCAAACTTTCCAAGAAGCTTCTTCATCCTTTTCTGCTTGGCGGCAAGCTGTTCTTTATAAGGAACACCCTGATACTGGCAGCTTCCGCATTTCTTTGATACACTACATTTTGTTACTTTTTCTTCCATAAAATATTAACCTGCTTTCTATAATTACACATTTTTTACATTATATCAGCGAAAATGGATTCCCGCAATCAGACAATCTTTATTTATCTGTCAATTTCCTCTCCGAATGTCGAAAAAGCAGGGATTCTGTCGAAATGTTTTTGACTGATTTCTGTTGAAACTTGTAGACGAATGTAGAAAAATATGATATAGTTTGTACATACAAAAGAGAAAATCATCGAATTGCCAAAGAGAAAAAAATTTATATCACCAAGGATAAAAACTCAGAAATACTCCAAAATACAAAAGATAAAATACATGAACTAAATACACCTGATAAATAGTCAAAATACAAAAGTATCGAGGCATTCCTTTCGTACAAAAGAGATTGACCCAAAGTACAAAAGAAACAGCTTACAGCAGATTTTTACACCAGATAAAAAAGACAGTTTCAGTAATGAAGCTGTCTTTTTCTTTATACATATTAATTTCATAAGATACTATGTGTCTGACATAGCCAAACAAATATTCGCAACAGCAATTAGAGCAGGTAACTTACCTGCTTCAACTATAACAATCCCCTGAACACAATCCAATCAGTAAAATTACCAATTTTCCTGTATTCAGGGGCATTATATTATTTCTCGTTTGGACACAAAGATTATCTGCTTATAATCAGTTTTTTATTCTTATTTGTAGTTTACGATCTTTCCGAAATCAGCTTTCAGAGAAGCGCCACCTACAAGGCCGCCATCGATATCGTTCTGAACGAATAAGTCAGGTGCTGTTGCAGGATTTACAGATCCGCCATACTGGATACGGATTGCTTCTGCTGTTGCTTCATCATAGATTTCAGCGATGCATGCACGAATACCTGCGCATACTTCCTGAGCCTGCTCAGTTGTAGCTGTTTTACCTGTTCCGATTGCCCAGATTGGCTCGTAAGCGATAACTGCTGTCTTAGCCTGATCTGCTGTAACACCCTGGAATCCAACTTTAACCTGCTGACGGATGAAATCCATTGTCACGCCCTGTTCTCTCTGAGTAAGAGTTTCGCCACAGCACATGATAGGTGTAATTCCATGTTCGAAAGCTTTGAGAACTTTCTTGTTAACATCTTCGTTTGTTTCTCCGAAGTATTCTCTTCTTTCGGAATGTCCAAGAACAACATATTTAACTCCGGCATCTACGAGCATTGCAGGGGAGATTTCTCCTGTGTATGCACCTTTCTCTTCAAAGTACATGTTCTCAGCACCAACCTGGATGTTTGTTCCCTTAGTAGCTTCTACAACCGGGATGATATCGATTGCAGGTACGCAGAATACTACGTCTACTTCATCGTTAACTACTAATGGTTTTAATGTTTCTACTAATTTAACGGCTTCGCTTGGTGTCATGTTCATTTTCCAGTTACCAGCGATAATTTTCTTTCTTGCCATGATGATTTATCTCCTTAGTATCCCTGTGGGATGTTATTATATTCTTATTTATCGTTTGCTGCTGCAACACCCGGGAGTTCTTTTCCTTCCAGGAATTCAAGAGATGCACCGCCACCTGTGGAGATGTGTGTCATCTTGTCGCCATAACCAAGGATGTTAACTGCAGCTGCAGAATCACCACCACCGATAATAGTTGTGGCATCTGTTTCAGCAAGTGCTTTGGCAACAGCTTCTGTACCATGAGCGAAGTTTGGCATTTCGAAGCAGCCCATCGGTCCGTTCCAAACAACTGTCTTAGCATCTTTTACAGCGTCAGCGAAAAGCTTCTCTGTTTCCGGTCCGATATCCATTCCTTCCCATCCGTCCGGAATCTCACCACGTTTAACAACCTGGATATTACAGTCATTAGAGAAGTTATCACCGATTCTGTTATCTACCGGAAGAAGAAGTTTCACACCTTTGTCTTCTGCTTTCTTCATCATGTCCAATGCATACTGAAGATAATCATCCTCACAAAGAGATGTTCCGATATGTCCACCCATAGCTTTTGAGAATGTGTAAGACATACCACCACCAATGATAAGAGTATCTACTTTATCAAGAAGGTTATTGATTACAGAAATCTTGCTGGAAACCTTAGCTCCGCCAAGGATAGCAACAAACGGTCTCTCAGGATTGTTCACTGCATTTCCAAGGAAATCGATTTCCTTCTGCATTAAGTAACCAACAACTGCTGTATCAACATATTTGGTCACACCAACATTAGAGCAGTGTGCTCTGTGAGCTGTACCAAATGCATCATTAACAAATACATCACAAAGAGAAGCAAGTTCTTTGCTGAATTCGTCTCCGTTCTTTGTTTCTTCTGCGCGATAACGTGTGTTTTCAAGTAAGATAACATCTCCGTCTTTCATCTCAGCTACTGCTGCTTTTGCGTTAGGTCCTACTACTTCAGGATCTGCTGCAAACTTAACTTCCTGTCCTAATAATTCGGAAAGACGTTTTGCAACCGGTGCAAGAGATAATTCCGGTTTCGGCTCTCCCTTCGGTTTTCCAAGGTGGGAGCAGAGAATAACCTTTCCGCCGTCAGCGATCAGCTTCTTGATTGTAGGAAGAGCTGCAACCAGACGGTTCTCATCTGTGATCTTTCCATCCTGAAGAGGAACATTGAAGTCACATCTTACAAGAACTTTTTTGCCTTTTACATTGATATCATCAACAGATTTTTTATTCAGCATTTGTGGTGCCTCCTTAATAATATTCTTTAACAGTTACTGCATATCTGTAAACAGTAACTTATTGATTTCCTGCTGTCATTCCAGACCACGCGAAAAGGGTCCGGTCCAAATCAGACCGGACCCTTCGTTGGAGTCTATTCCTTTACACTTACTGAAAATTAAGCGTTCAGTAATTTACCAAAGTGTTTGATTGTACGAACCATCTGGCTTGTGTAGGAGTTCTCATTGTCATACCAGGAAACTACCTGTACTTCTGTTGTGCCATTCTCAAGTGGAAGAACCATTGTCTGAGTAGCATCGAACAGAGAACCAAATCTCATACCAACGATATCGCTGGATACGATTTCATCTTCGTTGTATCCGAAGGATTCATTAGAAGCTGCTTTCATAGCTGCGTTGATCTGTTCTTTTGTTACGTTTCCTTCAACAACTGCTGTTAAGATTGTTGTAGAACCTGTTGGGGTAGGAACACGCTGAGCAGATCCGATAAGTTTACCGTTCAGTTCCGGAATAACAAGACCGATAGCTTTAGCAGCACCTGTGCTGTTAGGAACGATGTTAACTGCAGCTGCACGAGATCTTCTTAAATCACCTTTTCTCTGTGGTCCGTCAAGTGTCATCTGATCGCCTGTGTAAGCGTGGATTGTGCACATAATACCGGATTTGATTGCAGCAAGATCATTTAATGCTTTAGCCATTGGAGCTAAGCAGTTTGTTGTACAGGAAGCTGCGGAGATGATGTGATCTTCTTTTGTAAGAGTTTCATGGTTTACATTGTAAACGATTGTCTTAAGATCGTTTCCAGCCGGAGCGGAAATGATAACGTGTTTAGCACCTGCATCGATATGAGCCTGAGCTTTGTCTTTGGATGTATAGAATCCTGTACACTCAAGAACTACGTCTACACCGATTTCTCCCCATGGAAGTTCAGCAGCGTTAGCTTTTGCGTAAATTTTGATTTCTTTTCCGTCAACTGTGATGGAATCTTCTCCTGCTGTTACTGTATCTGCAAGAGCATATTTTCCCTGTGTTGAATCATATTTTAATAAGTGAGCAAGCATTTTAGGAGATGTTAAATCGTTGATTGCTACGATTTCAAATCCTTCTGCTCCAAACATCTGACGGAATGCAAGACGTCCAATACGTCCAAAACCATTAATTGCAACTTTTACTGCCATGATAAAATTCCTCCTATGAATTAAGTGGTTAATTATGGTAATCCTTTGTTTGTTAAAGAATCATCAACCTGTAATGTATTGTACATAATTCTAAACAAAAATTCAAGACCATTTTCCAAAAAACAGATAAAAATTAAGTAAAAAATGTAAATTATATGTTATACTGTGTATACAGTGCTTTATGAATACACTGATCCGGGCCTGTAATTGTGATATTTCAGGTGCAGATATATCCATTTAAGAGGACACAGTATTCATTTATAATATATCACACGCAAATATAACAGTACTGTTTTTACAGAAGAAAGGACTGAAATTATGGACAGACAAATATTGTGGGATTGTCATATGCACTCTTCTTTTTCTGCTGACTCGGATACGCCTATGGAAGTTATGATCCATCGCGCTGTTGAAACGGGACTACAGGGAATTACTTTTACGGAGCATCTGGATCCGGATTACCCTGTTACTCCGGACAATCTGGATTTTTCTCTGAATATTCCGGCTTACAAAGAAAAGCTGGCTGAACTTTCAGATATATATAAGGATAAAATTCAGGTACGTTTCGGAATTGAACTAGGACTGCAGATGCATCTGGGAGAATATTTTGACTCACTTCTCTCTCAGACACCTTTTGATTTCGTTATCGGTTCATCCCATCTTGTCCATGGGTATGATCCTTATTACCCGGAATTTTTTGAAGGACGTAAGGAATTTTTATGTTATATGGAATACTTTGAATCCATTCTTGAAAACATTTCCGCATATGACGGATTTGACGTTTACGGACATATTGATTATGTTGTCCGTTATGGTCCTAACAGGAACCGGGAATATTCTTACGGACGGTATAAAGATATTCTGGATGAGATTCTGAAGAAACTGATTTCCATGGGAAAAGGCATCGAACTTAATACCGGCGGATATCATTATGGTCTTGGAGAACCCAATCCATGTACTGCCGTAATAAGGCGCTATAGAGAACTTGGCGGAGAGATCATCACCATCGGAGCAGATGCGCATACTCCGGATAAAATCGCCTGTGCATTTGATAAAGCTGCCAGTGTACTGGAAGCCTGTGGTTTTCGTTACTATACAATCTTCAAAGACCGTAAACCGGAATTTATTTCTCTGTAAAACGTGTCAGTACTTGCCTATATGGCAGTTCCTATAATATAATATTACATATGATTTCAGAAGCCCAATTTCCAAACTGCTCCAAATACTGTTTCTCTGATCTGCATCATAGCTGATCATGATAAAAAACTGACAGCAGATATGGAAATTGCAGCTTTCTGTATATATTCGTAACTGTCCGGTGTCTCCATATTTATGTTTTATATGTCCCGACACTGCCCGGTTACTGTATTTTTCATAAACCAGGGAGGAATATTATGGCTAAAAAAAGACTCCAGAAGAAACGTTCTTCATCAACAATCAGAAAGCAGGAATCAGAAATTTTACAAGTGACTACTTCCAAAACTGAGCCTGTCAGAGTTGAAACTTCTAAAGTAGAACCTGTTAAGGTCGAGACTTCCAAAGTGGAACCTGTTAAGGTCGAGACTTCCAAAGTAGAACCTGTTAAGGTCGAGACTTCCAAAGTAGAACCTGTTAAGGTCGAGACTTCTAAAGTAGAACCTGTTAAGGTCGAGACTTCCAAAGTGGAACCTGTTAAACTGGACGTTCCTGTTGATCTTACTTTATATAATGAACGTTTTCAGAAACATTATGATGAGCTGAAATGGTTATATTGCGAATTATATCAGGATCGTGATGATGTCATGACATATCTGCATGATCTTACTTCTAATATGGAAGCTTTCTATAACAGCAGAAATTCAGCATTAAAGGCATCTGATAAAAAGCGTGAGGCTGATCCGGACTGGTATAAACGCAATGACCTTGTAGGCATGATGATGTATGTAAACAATTTTGCACATACTTTAAAAGGTCTGGAGGAACATCTGGATTATGTGGAAGAATGTAATGTCAATTATCTTCATCTGATGCCTCTGCTCGCATCTCCGAAAGGAAAAAGTGACGGTGGTTACGCAGTAGCTGACTTCCGCACAGTGCAGCCTGAGCTTGGTACTATGGAGGACTTTTCAGAGCTTACCTCCAAATGCCATGAACGCGGCATCAACATCTGCCTTGATTTCGTTATGAACCATACTTCCGAAGAGCATGAGTGGGCAAAACGGGCTCGCGCAGGTGAAAAAGAATACCAGGACCGTTATTTCTTCTTTGATACCTACGATGTTCCTGCTCTCTATGAGAAGACCTGTCCACAGGTATTCCCAACTACCGCACCGGGCAACTTTACATGGCTGGATGACCTTCACAAACATGTCATGACTACTTTCTATCCATACCAGTGGGATTTAAACTACAGAAATCCTGTTGTGTTTAACGAAATGGTCTACAATATGTTATATCTGGCAAACCAGGGTGTTGACATCGTACGTCTCGATGCAGTTCCTTATATCTGGAAGCAGCTTGGAACAAACTGCCGCAACCTGCCACAGGTTCACACAATCGTACGTATGATGCGTATGATCTGCGAGATCGTGTGCCCGGGAGTCCTTCTTCTCGGAGAGGTTGTCATGGCTCCTGAAAAAGTTGTTCCATATTTCGGTACACTTGAAAAGCCGGAATGCCATATCCTGTATAACGTTACTACTATGGCAAGCACCTGGCACACAGTTGCAACCAAAGATGTATCTCTGCTTCGCAGACAGCTGGATATTCTGGGATCTCTTCCAAAAGAATACATCTTCCAGAATTATCTGCGTTGCCACGATGATATTGGCTGGGGACTGGATTATGATTTCCTGAAGAATTTCTCAATCGATGAGGTTTCTCATAAGAAATTCCTGAATGATTTCTTTACAGGCAAATATCCGGATACATTTGGCCGCGGTGAACTTTACAATGATGACCCGCGTCTGGGTGATGCAAGACTTTGCGGTACTACCGCATCTCTGTGCGGCATTGAGAAATATGGTTTTGAAGGAAATGTAGTTGGTGTTGACAGAAGTGTGCGCTATGACATCACACTTCATGCATTTATGCTTTCCCAGTCAGGTATCCCTGTAATCTACAGCGGAGATGAGATTGGTCAGGTAAACGACTATTCTTATAAAGATGATCCTGATAAGGCAGTTGATTCCCGCTATCTTCACAGAGGAGAATTCAACTGGTCACTTGCTCCAAACAGAAATATCGCAGATACAGTACAGGGAAAACTTTTCCACGCACTGGATCATCTGGAACATATCAGAAGTTCACACAGCGTTTTTGACACAACAGCTGATCTTCGTACAATCGATACCTGGGATTCTTCTATCCTTGCAATCGTACGCGAAAATGCAGAGGAGAAATTCATCGGAATCTATAACTTCAGCGATCAGGATAAGGTTGCATGGATCAACGAAGATGACGGCATATACACTGATCTTATCTCAGGACATGAGATGGAAGCTAAAGGTGTTATGATTCCTGCATTTGGATGCTTCTGGCTGTGCAAAAAGAAATAAACCATTAATCTGCATAACGCAGACCGCATAATGCAAACGAGGACAATCTGCATATTTTACAGATTGTCCTCGTTTTTTACTTCTGGACTCTTTCCAAAAATCTTGCAAAAAATCCTTTATTTTCATCTTCTCTGTCCAGTGACTTCTCATAAATCCTCCTAATCCATTCTGTAATAGTTTCGATCAGGATTGGAGAGAATGTCATCAGTACAAATACCAGAATGATCATTCCAAATTCCAGAGAACCCAGTGTCAGCAAATCCTGCAATACAACCGCACTTATAAAAAATGCAAACTGCATTCCATAAATGATCACTTTTCTGTATGTGTTCAGCGGCGAATAAACTGTACGCAGTGCAGACATATAGTTCCACCCCGTAACCAGAACACAGGCTGTATTAAGCATGACGTTGGAATGGTATACATCCTGACAGACCAGCATGATTGTAAATACACATCCTGTAATGGTTACTGCCGCAGGAAATGCATTCATAAATACGTGCCTCAGGAATGTATGGTCAATCTTATTGTAATTATTTTCCTGTGTCAGAAGAAATGTAGGAATTCCCACTGCGCAGGCACTGATCAGTGACATCTGGATTGGTTCAAAGGGATATGCATCTCCAAAGAAAATTGTGATCAATGACAGTAAAACCGAAAAAATTGTTTTGATCAGAAACATGGATGCCGCACTTCTGATATTGTTTACAACACGACGGCCCTGATTTACAATATGAGGCATTGCCCCGAAATTAGAATCAAGAAGAACGACATTTGCAATATTTTTAGCTGCATCGCTTCCTGCTGCCATGGCAATACTGCAGTCTGCTTCCTTGAGTGCAAGTACGTCATTTACACCATCACCGGTCATCGCAACTGTATGCTTCTGTGACTGAAGAGCCTGTACCATCTGTTTCTTCTGCTGTGGTGTTACACGCCCGAATACACTGCACTCTGCAACTGCACGCTGCATTTCTTCCGGAGTTTTGATTGTTGTTGCATCGATATAATGATTGGCATTTTTCAGTCCTGCTTTCTTTGCAATCGCAGAGACAGTCACAGGATCATCTCCTGAGATAACTTTAAGGTCAACTCCCTGACTGTCAAAAAAAGCCAGAGTATCCGGTGCTTCCTCACGTATCACGTCAGTGATGAGAAACAGTCCCAACGGTTCAAGTCCTGTCGGGCGTTCCGTTCCTTTTGTCTCCTGTTCACTGTGAGCCAGAACAAGGATACGGTATCCCTCCTGTGCGTAACTGCTGCAATGTTCCAGAAGTTCTTCATTTCCTTCCGGAAAAAGGAACTGTGCAGCTCCCATCAGATAAGTTCCTCTTCCTTCAAAAACAGCACCACTGTATTTCCTGTCTGAGGAGAAAGGAATGGCATGGATCAGTTTCAGGTCATTTCTTGAAGGAAAGCGCTTTCTCAGCGCATCTGCTGTTGCATTCTGATCATGAAGAACTGACATCATATTTCCCATAATGTGGTCAATTTCCTGAAGCTTCTGTCTTTCTTCCTGAGATACCGTTTCTAAATTTACTGTTTCCTGTATCTGTCCGTTTTCCTTCTCTGCTGATACCGTAACCTCCGGTTTTAATGCTGACACATTCTGAACAGGCTCCCCTGTTTCCGGATCAAATTTTGCTGTATGTTGTACAACAGTTGTCTGTGCTGTATCATACAACTGCACATCTTCAACCTTCATGGTACCTTCTGTGATCGTACCGGTCTTATCCAGACAGAGCGTGTCAACTCTCGCCAGCGTTTCAATACAGTAAAGCTCCTGCACAAGTGTCTTCTTTGTAGCAAGAACCATAGAACCCAATGTCAGTGCCACACTTGTCAGAAGTACCAGGCCTTCCGGGATCATTCCAAGTACTGCGGCAACCATATTTACCACAGAATCCTTCAGTGTATCTCCTACGATCATATATTGCTTGTAAAACAACATGGCACCAAGAGGCACGATAATGATACTGATCACCTTCAGAATCGCATTCAGAGAATTGCGAAGTTCCGAATTATGACGTTTAAATTCCTTTGCTTCACTTGTGATCTGCGATGCATAATTATCTTTTCCAACATGGATTACCTGACAGCAAGCTTCCCCTGATGTCACAAAGCTTCCTGAAAAAAGTTCGTCTCCCTGGCTTTTGGACAGATTGTCCGACTCACCGGTGAGTAGAGACTCGTTTACTTCTACAGTTCCCTCCAGTACCTTTACGTCAGCCGGAACCTGATCTCCTGTTTTCAGAAAGATCAAATCATCCAGAACAAGTTTCTCTGTGGAAATACTCCATTTCTTCCCCTCACGCAAAACTACTGTTTTACTCTCTGTAAGGATTGCAAGTTTGTCAATCGTCTTCTTTGCTCTGATTTCCTGAATAATACCTATCACTGTATTGATCAGAATGATTCCCATAAACATGGAGTTCTTATAAGATCTCACAAAAAGCACCAGAACAAGCAATGCAATATTTAAAAAGTTAAAAAATGTGAGCGTGTTTTCCAAAATGATCTGCTTGTAGGTTCTGGTATTCGGGTTCTCGTTGACATTAACTTTTCCTTCTGCAATCCTCTCCTGCACCTGTTCATTTGTAAGTCCTGTCATTTCTACCTCCTGCAGAAAATATTTATAGCAGCATCATATAATAAAAATTGCGGGAACTGCTTCACAAAATATCTTTTGTCCCTGGTATCATATAATGCCATAATATAAAGCACAGGGCAGATGATGAGTATCACCCGCCCCTTCTTTATAAATAACGATTTCAGATTACAAACAGATTCAGATTTTTTGCTATAATCAATATTCTTCTTCCTCTGCTTCTTCACCTTCGTGAATATCAGACTTTGGTTTCTTAAGACCTTTAATCTCAATATGATGCTTCTGTGCATAATCCCACAGAGCCGCATGGATTGCTTCCTCTGCAAGCAGGGAGCAGTGTACTTTTACAGGCGGAAGTCCGTCCAGGGCTTCCATAACTGCCTTATTTGTAACTTCCATAGCTTCTTCGATGGTTTTTCCCATTACCATCTCTGTTGCCATGCTGCTGGTTGCAACTGCCGCACCACATCCGAATGTTTTGAATTTGCAGTCTTTGATGATATGTGTTTCATCATCGATATCAAGAAAAATCCTCATGATATCACCGCATTTTGCATTTCCCACTGTACCTACGCCACTTGCGTTCTCTATTTCTCCTACATTACGCGGATGCTGAAAATGATCCATTACTTTTTCACTGTAAGCCATTTGTGTTTCCTCCTGTTATCCTGACTTTCTTTTAATATTATTTCTGTTGTAACTGCAAAAATACAAACAATTATCTTCTGTTTTGTTATTTATTCTGTTTTTTCATGAAATCTTCATATAATGGAGACATGCTTCTTAAGTGCGCTACAATTTCTTTCAATCTGTCCACTACGAAATCTACATCTTCCATTGTTGTCTCTTCGCTGAGTGTCATACGCAGAGAACCATGTGCAATCTCGTGCGGAAGTCCGATTGCAAGAAGTACATGGGACGGATCAAGAGAACCTGATGTACAGGCAGATCCGCTGGATGCACAGATTCCATAATTATCCAGCATCAGCAGGAGAGATTCGCCCTCAACAAACTGGAAGCTGACATTTACGTTATTCGGAAGACGTTTTATACGGTCACCGTTTACTTTTACATAAGGAATCTCTGTCTCAATTCTGTGGATCAGATGATCTCTGATAGCGATTTCTTTATCAGTACGTTCTTTCATGGATGCATTTGCACGTGCTGCTGCTACACCGTATCCAACGATTCCCGGCACATTCTCTGTACCTGCACGACGTTTACGTTCCTGTGCACCGCCATGTACAAAGGAACGGATTTTTACGCCCTTACGAATGTAGAGGAAACCGATTCCTTTTGGTCCATTGATCTTATGTCCGCTGGAGCTTAACATATCAATATTGCATTCATCCACATTGATTGGAACCTGACAGAATGCCTGAACAGCATCTGTGTGGAAAAGCACTCCATGCTCTTTTGCGATACGTCCGATTTCCTTGATCGGCTGGATAGAACCAATCTCGTTGTTTGCAAACATTACAGAAATCAGGATTGTTTCCGGTGTGATTGCTTTCTCAAGTTCATCCAGTTTTACAATACCGTTCTCGTCTACATCTACATATGTGATCTTTGCGCCACGTTTCTCCAGATATTCACAGGTATGGAGAATTGCATGATGCTCGATCTTTGTTGTGATGATGTGGTTTCCTTTTGCTTTATATGCCTCAAAGGCAGCCTTCAGAGCCCAGTTATCAGACTCGGAACCACCTGCTGTGAAATAAATTTCTTCTTTCTTTGCTCCAAGAACTTCTGCGATCTGCTCTCTTCCTTTGGTGATCGCCTCTTTGCTCTTGCCTGCAAAATCATAAATACTGGACGGGTTGCCATAATATTCTGAAAAATATGGCAGCATTGCCTGGACAACCTCCGGTGCTGTTTTAGTTGTTGCTGCATTGTCCAGATAAATCATTTTTCCCATTTTCTTGTCCTCCTGTTTTATTTAAGTATGTCCGGTACATTTTCTTTCATGCCCTGACTTCCCATTTTTTCTTCATGTACTCTTCTGCTTTCCTCAATCAGTTGACCAAGCATCAGGGTATCAACAGCATTTGTAATACTGTCATTGATTCTCTTCCAGACGAGTTTCGCCACGCATACATCACTGCCATGGCAGGTTCCGTCATTCTCAATCCCGGGACAGGCTGCTGCTTCCAGACTGCCTTCCAGCACGCGCAGAACTTCACCGACTGAAATCTCATCTGCTGGCTTGCCAAGCTGGTATCCACCGTAAGCCCCTCTGCTGCTCTTTACCAGACCGGCCTTCTTAAGCATGGCCATAAGCTGTTCAAGGTAGCTTGTGGAGATATCCTGTCTCTCCGCAATGCTCTGTAAAGATATCGCTTCATTCTCACTGTGTAAACCCAGATCTATCAGTGCTTTCAAACCATAACGGGCTCTTGTTGAGAGTTTCATTTTCTCACCTCGTTTTTAATTCCCAGTGTTTCCCTCGGATTTCATGATTACTTTACCAGAAACAAACCGTTCTGTCAAGGCTGTTTTGTTCATATATTGCTGTAAAGGCGTTTCGGCAGGTTACTGTTTTTTAGTCAAGCGGATATTCGCACCTGCTGCGCATGAAAAGGTCTGGATTTTTCATTATGTCAAAAAAACTTTTTATCAAAGGAACTTTACTTCTTACATTTGCCGGTTTGTTAAGCAGACTTATGGGGTTCTTTTACAGAATATTCCTGTCACACACTATTGGTGCACATGGGCTTGGTATCTTTCAGCTTATACTTCCACTGCAGATTCTGATCATGTCCATCTGCGCTTCCGGTATCCAGACTGCAATCTCCCGCCTCACTGCCGCAGAAAAAGTTTCCAAAAATCCCAGTCGTCATATCTCAGATTATTTTGTCGTGGGAACTGTATTTTCTGTTGTTTTCTCCCTGGTATTCTCCTGGTTTCTTTACAGCTATGCGGATTTCTGGGCAGTACAGATTCTGAAAGAGTCACAGACCTCCGGTCTGATACGGATTCTTTCTCTGAGTATTCCGTTGAGTACACTTCATACCTGTATCAGCAGCTATTATTTGGGAAGAAAACAGGCCGGATTTCCCGCAGGAGTCCAGCTTCTGGAACAGCTTTTCCGCACAGGCGGATGTTATATTCTTTATCTGATCTGTGCATCGCAAGGGCGAAACATCACTCCGGCAATTGCAGTCGGCGGAAATCTTATCGGGGAAATAGCCTCATCTTTTATTTCTCTTTTCGCAGTCAGTATGCATTTTAAGGTAACACATTATAATATCCGGAATATCAGAAGACCGCTTTCTGTTCTCAGAAAATTGCTCCATATTTCCGTTCCTCTTACCATGAATAAAATACTGCTCACTCTTCTGGGAAGTATTGAAGTGATTCTTATACCTGCAAGGCTGCAAATGTCAGGACTTACTCCCAAAGATTCCCTGAGTGTTTACGGAATCTTTACAGGGATGGCACTTCCGCTTATTCTTTTCCCCGCTACGCTTACAAACTCGGCTGCGGCCATGCTGATTCCCTCCATTACCCAGCTGCAGACTCTGGGGTATCAAAAGCGAATCCAATATGTGATCGGCAAGATTTTCCGATACTGTCTGCTGCTAGGCGGATCCTGCTTGGTTTTTTTTCTGTTTCTTGGAGAATTTCTTGGAAATTTTCTGTTTCACAGTCAGACAGCCGGAATCTATATCCATACCATGTCCTATATCTGTCCTTTTCTGTACCTGAACACCACTCTCACCAGCGTACTCAACGGCCTTGGAAAATCCGGCATCTGCCTGCTGCACAGTGTGATCAGCGTCTGCATCCGGATCAGTTTCGTGCTGTTTGCAATCCCTGTTCTGGGAATCCGGGGATATCTGTACGGGATTCTCTGCAGCGAACTGGCGCTCAGCATCCTGCACAGTTTACAAATACTGCAAAACAACTATAGCAATCCCCGTAAATAATGCATATTGATTAAGAGACTTGATAGTTACTATTCACACTCCACTATCCCGCGAGGTGTTTTGGCATGGATATGCCAAAATTCCATTGCCGCAGGTAATCTGGAATGAATTTTGGCTACGTTACTGAGAACGAAGTGAACAGTAACGCTTGATATGATCGCAGAAAGTCATCCGAAAATATTTTGGCTATCGACATTCAGATAGGAATGGTTTATAATAAATTCCGAAAAAAGCAAGACAAATAGACACAAAGGAGATATTACTATGGGATTCGATTTTATCAAAAAATTACCAACCCCTGAAGAAATCCGTAATCAGTATCCCATTGATGCTGAAATTCAGGCTGTTAAAGATGCAAGAGATAAAGAACTGCGTGATGTTTTTACCGGAAAGTCCGATAAATTCCTTGCAATCATCGGTCCTTGTTCAGCAGATAATGAAGATGCTGTTCTGGACTATCTTACCAGATTACGCAATGTTCAGGAGAAAATAGCTGACAAGGTTCTGATTGTTCCACGTGTTTATACAAACAAACCAAGAACAACAGGAGAAGGCTATAAAGGTATGGTTCACCAGCCGGATCCCGAGAAACAGCCAAATCTTCTTGCAGGGCTTGTAGCAATCCGTAAAATGCATATCCATGCAATCCGGACCAGTGGTATGACCTGTGCAGATGAGATGCTTTATCCGGAAAATTACCGTTACCTTTCTGACCTGCTTTCTTATGTGGCAGTAGGTGCACGTTCTGTGGAAGACCAGCAGCATCGTCTTACCGTCAGCGGCATGGAAGTTCCTGCAGGTATGAAAAATCCAACCAGCGGCGATCTTGCAGTCATGCTCAATTCCGTTGTAGCAGCTCAGGGCGGACATCGTTTTATCTACAGAAGCTGGGAAGTAGAAACAACAGGTAATGAACTGGCTCATACAATTCTCCGCGGTGCCGTAAATAAACATGGGGAGGCAATCCCGAACTATCATTACGAGGATCTTCGTCTTCTCTGGGAGAAATATCAGGAGAAAAACCTTAAAAATCCGGCTGTTATCGTTGATACCAACCACTCTAATTCTAATAAACAATATGACCAGCAGGTTCGTATTGCAAAAGAGGTTCTCCACAGCCGCCAGATAGACCCGGAACTTCATACTCTGGTAAAAGGGCTTATGATCGAGAGTTATATTGAACCGGGAAATCAGAAGATCGGATGTGATCATATTTACGGAAAATCTATTACCGATCCATGTCTTGGATGGGAAGAATCCGAACGTCTTCTGTATACAATTGCTGAGATGTGTTGATCCGTTATTGTTTATAAACAACATTCCATACTCTCTGATCAGATGGATCGCTGTAATTACACTATCTGTAACTAACACATGTTATGACATTACAGGAAAAAACTATTCAGCCACCACTGCTTATTGCTCTTCGCAATTAAAGCAGGGGACTTACTTGATTCAGTTAAAAAAGCTTCTATAAACTGTTCAAAACAGACTATAGAAGCTTTTTCATTTGACATTATAGCAATCCTCATAAATAATAAGTTTTTAATGACGTGGATGTGTTTTCATATACACATCACGCATTTTATTCATATTCATGCCCAGATAAACCTGCGTAGTGGAAATATCGGAATGTCCCAGCATTTCCTGAACGCTTCGTATATCCGCACCATTCTGCAGCATATGCACAGCAAAAGAATGTCTCAATGTATGCGGGGCAATATCCCTTTTGATACCGGCATCATCCGCATATCCCTTTAATACTTTCCAAAATCCCTGACGGCTCATCGCTTTCCCTGAACAATTTGTAAATAATGCTGTTTCTTTCTCATCTTTCACAAAAACAGTTCTGGCTGTTTGCAGATACCGTTCCATTGCCTTCTTGCATGGAATACCAATAGGGATAATCCTCTCTTTTCCATTCTCATTACAGACCACATATCCAAACTGGAGATTGACATCAAAAATCTGAAGATGAAGCATCTCACTGACTCTCATACCTGTTGCATACAGCAATTCTAGCATTGCTGAATCTCTTATCCCTTTAGGGGTATCCAATTTCGGCTGCTGAAGTAATTTATCCACTTCTTCTATGGTAAGTATCTCAGGTGCCCTTTTCTCAACCTTCGGAGGTTTCAGGTTATCTGCCGGATCTTCTGCGATCACGCCTTCCTTCCACAGATACTGAAAAAATGCTCTCATAGAAGCAACGCTTCTGGAAATGGAAGATGACGCAAACTTCTCACGTTCCATGTAACTGATATACCCTTCAAGCTCAAGTTCTTTTACATCTTTATAATTTCTGATTCCCCGTTCCTTCAGAAATTCCGCCATTTTTTTCAGATCTCTCTGGTATGAGATCTCTGTATTTGCCGATGTTTTTTTTGTATTATGCAGATATGTAATAAATTCCCTTATTTCTATGTCCATATTCCCGTTTCCTTTTAATCAAAATATCCGCTGCCTGTATCTCCTGCGATCAGACGAAAATTAATCCTCTTCGCAGTTTATCAGCAGAAAATCGCACTCTCTCCGATAAAATGTATATGTATTATACTGTTTATTTTACATAAAATCAAACCTTTTTTTCGAGAAAAATCCTTGTATTTCAAGCTTTTTCAGCATCAAATACCATATGTCGGAGATTTTATGACAACCAATACTAAATATAGTAAATATGTCATTAAAAAATTTTTATATATTTCAGAATAATATCAATGATCAGAGGGTTCACATAACATTCGATAAGTATTCCCAGAAAATATCCTACTGCTGCAATGCACATTTTTTTAAGATAAATACTGACTTCTCCGGAAATCAGACCTCTGTTTCTCCATATTTCTGATGATATCTTCCATTCCTGTTCCATAGAATAAAGCCAGACCGGAATGTAAAATAAATATTGCGGCAGCAAAAGTCCCATTCCGATCACCCCGCCTGCAAATCCAAATTCCAGTATTGAAACAGTCATTATCATACCTGCATACAATCCTGATCCCAGAAGCGTTATAACAGCAAGCGGCGCACCAAAAACCGAAAATCCACAGATTATATTCAACAGATAAAAAACACCTCTGTATTTTAATATTTCTTTCAGATATTCAATATTGCCTGTATTTTTTCCTGCAAATGTACTCAGAAAATATACCGATGCCCATGTTTTCTGCTGCCATTTTGCCTTCCAGATTATATTCGGTATCAGATTTCCGGCCAGAAATCCAAGAAGAAATAAAATAAGCGCAGGAAATTTTTTGGTTCCCGTTCTGTTTTTCTTCATTCTATCACCCTGTACCAGTTTACTGAGAAATTCCAGGAAGTATTCCTGTCTTTACAAGAAAGAATCGTGTCCGGAGGGCTTTTTTATGTTATAGGAACATTACGAAGTAATTTCCTATAACATAAAAAAACTGCACAGACTGTATAAATACAATCTGCACAGTTTATATCTGCAAAGAACTGTCCACGATAGTCCATAAAATGAACAATCATATTATTTCGCATAGTCAATCGCTCTGCTTTCACGTATCACGTTGACTTTAATCTGACCGGGATATTCAAGTTCTGCTTCAATCTGTTTCGCAATATCGCGCGCAAGGAGAACCATATCTGCATCATTAACATGCTCCGGCACTACCATTACACGTATTTCTCTTCCCGCCTGAATGGCAAAAGATTTATCAACACCTTTAAACTGGTTCGTAATATCCTCCAGTTGTTTCAGACGATTGGTATAAGTTTCCAGCGTTTCTCTTCTTGCACCAGGTCTCGCCGCTGAAATAGCATCTGCAGCCTGTACAATACATGCGATCAGAGATTCCGGCTCACAGTCACCATGATGAGATGCGACCGTATTGATAACAATCTGGGATTCCTTATACTTCTTACAGAGATCCACACCAATCTGAATATGAGATCCTTCTACTTCATGGTCAATTGATTTACCAATATCATGAAGAAGACCTGCTCTCTTAGCCATACGGACATCTACGCCAACCTCACCGGCCAGCATTCCGGATAACTGAGCTACCTCAATAGAATGTCTTAAAGCATTCTGTCCATAACTTGAACGGAACTTCATACGTCCAAGAAGTTTCAGTAATTCAGGATGAATACCATGAACTCCAACGTCCATAGCTGCATTCTCACCATCTTCGCGAATCTGCGCTTCTACTTCTCTCTGGGCTTTCTCAACCATCTCTTCGATTCTGGCCGGATGGATACGTCCATCTACGATCAGCTTCTCAAGAGCTACACGTGCAACTTCACGACGGATCGGATCAAAAGCAGATAACACAACTGCTTCCGGTGTATCATCAATAATAAGATCCACACCTGTAAGTGTCTCAAGAGTACGGATATTACGGCCTTCACGACCAATAATCCTTCCCTTCATCTCATCGCTCGGAAGCTGAACAACCGAAATGGTAGTTTCAGCTACATGGTCAACTGCACATTTCTGGATGGCATTGACAACATATTCCTTAGCCTTCTTACCAGCTTCTTCCTTTGCCCTGCTTTCCAATTCCCTGTAAAGTCTGGCTACATCCACTTTTACATCATCTTCAACGGATCTGAGTAATTCTTCTTTTGCCTGTTCGGAGGTCAGACCTGAAACTCGTTCCAGTTCCTGTACTCCTTTTTGCTCAAGTTCTTCTACCCGTTTTTCTTTTTTCTGCACCTCAGCTGCTCTCGCTGTGCATTCCGCTTCACGCTTCTCAACTGCATCTGCTTTCTTGTCAACCGCGGATTCTTTTGCTAATACACGATTTTCATATTTCTGCAGTTCGTTTCTTCGTTCCTTGGTTTCTTTCTCCAGTTCATTTTTTGTACGGAGAGATTCTTCCTTCACTTCCAATAAAGCTTCTCTTTTTTTAGTCTCAGCTGTTTTCAGAGCTTCATCTATGATGCTTCTTGCTTTGTCTTCTGCTGTCCCAACAATCTCGGCATCCTTCTGGATTTTATTGTTCACAGCGACTTTGCAAGTAACAGGAACTGCAATAAGTAGCGCGACTACCACAGCGACAATTGCAACAATAATTGTTGTTGTCACAGGAGCACCTCCTTATTTAGTTTTCATTGTACAAATACAACAATACAAGTTTATCTTTTTTTCATACTTATGTCAAGTTTTTCAGGATAATTGTTTGAATATTTTTCCTATATTTAATTACTGTTCGTTCTGTTCTCAGTAATATATTTTGCAATATACATACAATGGAGTATACTATGATTCATCCGAATATGTATGTACAAGTCTGATATTCATATTCTCAAGAGTATCTGCAATGTCTGAATATCCAAATCCTCTTCTCACAAGATAACCATAGAGCCGACGCATTTTTTTCTCATCCAGCTCAGTATTCGGCGGATATTTCTTTTCTATGGTTCGATAAAGGATTTCTTTTTCATCAGGCATATTTAAGGCAACCTCTTCCTCCCATGCATTTATCGCTGTTTTCCTGTCTATTCCCTTTCCCATAAGTTCCCGGATGATCTTCTGCCGGCTCTTTGTATCCATTCTGTATGCAATATAAGTTCTGGCATATCGTTCATCATCTATATATCCATAGGCTTCAACATATGTCAGAGCATGATCAACCGCCTGACTGGTAAATCCCGCCTGGCGCAATTTCTCTCTCAATCCCTTCTCCGTCCGATCCATATGTTCTAAGAGACGCATGGCTTTACGCCTTGCGTCTCTGTATTCTTCAGGTTCTTCCGTTAAATTTTTCTGTTGTTTCTGTACAGTCTGTCTCTTTAAAGCCTCTGCATTCCTGAGAAATTCTCTCAGATCTCCAGATGAATTCCCCATGATCACTCCTCAGAAGCATCCGGTGCATCACCTGTTGCCGGCACCGGCTCTTTGGCTTGTCCTTCTTCATCCGGAAGAAGATGATAATGGATTCTGACTTGCTTCTCAATCTCATCACAGATATCTGGATGCTCTTTCAGGAAAATCTTCGCATTTTCACGTCCCTGTCCGATCTTATCTCCGTTATATGCATACCATGCACCGCTCTTATTTACAATTCCGCATTCCGCTGCCAGATCAAGAATATCTCCCTCTTTGGAAATGCCGGTTCCGAACATAATATCAAATTCTGCCTGTTTAAACGGCGGAGCCACCTTATTCTTCACAACTTTGATTCTGGTGTGGTTTCCCACCATCTCACCGCCCTGTTTCAATGTCTCTACTCTGCGGACATCCATGCGGATAGATGAATAAAATTTCAGAGCACGCCCACCTGTCGTTGTCTCAGGGTTTCCAAACATAACTCCAACCTTCTCACGCAGCTGATTGATAAAGATAACTACACAATTAGATTTACTGATCACTGCTGTAAGTTTACGGAGAGCCTGTGACATCAGTCTGGCCTGAAGACCTACATGGCTGTCACCCATATCTCCATCAATCTCCGCCTTCGGTACAAGTGCGGCAACCGAGTCAACTATCACAATATCCACAGCTCCGGAACGCACCATCGTCTCTGTGATCTCAAGTGCCTGTTCTCCATTGTCCGGTTGTGATATGTACAGGTTATCGATATCTACACCGATATTCTTTGCATAGACAGGATCCAGAGCATGTTCTGCATCAATAAATCCAGCAATCCCTCCTCGTTTCTGCACTTCCGCAACCATGTGAAGTGCAACGGTTGTCTTACCGCTGGATTCCGGTCCGTAAATCTCGATGATACGTCCCTTGGGAACACCACCTACTCCAAGTGCAATATCAAGACTTAAAGATCCGGTAGGGACTGTCTCCACCTGCATATTTGCTCCGGATTCCCCGAGTTTCATGACTGATCCTTTCCCGTAATGTTTCTCAATCTGTCCAAGCGCTGCTTCCAGTGCTTTCTGCTTTTCTTCATTTATCATTTATTTTAATCTCCTTCAGTCCTTCAAGAACTTATGTTCGTTTTCTATTCATTATAGTATTATACTTCCTGTCAAATGTCAAGCTTTTTATTCTGCCTGAATAACCTTTTCATTCATCATAACGTCACTGTTTTCACTCTGTTCACAGTAACGTAGCCAAAATTCATTTCAGATTGCCTGCGGCAATGGAATTTCGGCTTGTATGTCTCGGGATTTTGGCATATTCATGCCAAAACACCTCGCGGGATAATGGTGTGTAAACAGTAACAACATAACAGTAAAAGCAGGGAATGTGCTTTTTTTACATTCCCTGCTCTTTCGTAGTTTTTAATATTTCTCTCTGTTTCTATTTATCACCAATCAGCCAGTTGTACATTTCTTCATACTGACGTGCGGAATTACCCCATGAGAAATCAGCTGCCATAGCACGATCAACCATTTTATTCCATTCACGTTTCTTATCATAATAGATTCTTTCCGCATTGCGCACTGTTGCAAGCATCTCATGCGCATTGTAGTTTCTGAAAGAAAATCCGTTTCCGGTTCCCTCATATTCATTATAAGGTACGACCGTATCCTTCAGTCCACCTGTTTCTCTGACGATCGGAAGTGTTCCGTAACGGAGACTCATCAGCTGACTCAAACCACATGGCTCAAATAAGGACGGCATCAGGAACGCATCTGCTGATGCATAGATACGGTGAGACATTTTCTCATCATAATAGATCTGAGCAGATACCTTTCCATGATATTTCCAGTCAAAGTGACGGAACATATTCTCATAACGTTCATCACCGGTTCCAAGAATTACAAGCTGGATAGCATCCTGGCAAAGCTCATCCATCACATATGCGATCAGATCAAACCCTTTCTGATCTGTCAGTCGTGATACAATACCTATCATCATCGTCTTCGGATCTTCCTGCAATCCAAGATCTCTCTGCAGCTGAAGTTTGTTCTTAACTTTCTCTTTTCTGAAAGTTGTTGCATTATAAGTCTTTGTGATATATGGATCTGTTTCAGGATTGAATTCATTGTAATCAATACCATTTACAATTCCACGCAGGCTGTTTGCACGCGCACACATCAGACCGTCCAGTTTTTCTCCATAGAACGGCGTCTTGATTTCCTCTGCATAAGTATTGCTTACAGTAGTGACTGCATCTGCAAACACAATACCGCCCTTCAGATAGTTGGCATCTTTATATGCTTCCAGTTTGTCTGCTGTAAAATAATAATCGGACAGTCCTGTGATATTCTTGATTGTCTGTACATCCCATACACCCTGGAATTTAAGGTTATGTATTGTCATGATCGTCTTGATATTCCAGAAAAATTCATTCTGCTGGAAGCTGTCGTGCAGATATACGGGAACAAGTCCGGTCTGCCAGTCATGACAGTGTATAATATCCGGTCTGAATCCGATAACCGGAAGAACTGACAGTACAGCTTTGGAGAAGAATGCAAATTTCTCCAGATCCCATGTTCCTCCATCATATGGTTTGGGTCCGCTGAAATAGTATTCATTGTCAATAAAATAAAACTGAATTCCTTCGTACTCCATGTGCATGATTCCTACATAGCAGTTCTTATATCCAAGATCCATGTAGAAATGTGTGATATAGTTCATTTTATCTTTCCATTCCTGTTTCATACAGGCATATTTCGGTAAGATCACACGAATATCAAAATATCGTTTATCAAAATATTTCGGCAATGAGCCAGCTACATCTGCCAGACCTCCTGTTTTGATAAATGGTACAGCTTCAGATGTTGCAAATAAAATATTTTTCATGCGAAAAACCCTCCTTGGTAGCCTTTATTGAATAATTATACTCCAAACTATGACTATTGGAAAGAGCGATTTTTATATTCCAGTCTGATTTTATCTGCAATCAGAGCAATAAATTCTGAATTTGTGGGTTTTCCTTTTCCTGTACTGACTGTGTAACCGAATAATTCATCTATTGTGTCCATTTTTCCTCTGCTCCAGGCAACTTCAATGGCGTGTCTGATAGCCCGTTCCACTCTGCTGGCTGTTGTCTGATGTTTCTTTGCAATCGTAGGATACAGTATCTTGGTAATGGAATTGAGCATCTCCATGTCATTAACTGACAGGATGATGGCGTCACGCAGATACTGATATCCTTTAATATGTGCAGGCACTCCAATCTCATGAATGATATTTGTCACGTCTGTTTCCAGATTTCTCACAGGTACCGGATTGTCTTCTGTCCTTTCAGGCTGCCGCCCGATCTGACGTATTCTTCTCTCGCCGGCTCTGCGCACATGTTTGATACGATTAAGCAGCATCTGATTATCGAAAGGCTTCAGGATATAATAATCTGCCCCTAAGTTAAATGCATTTTCTGTAATACGTTCCTGACCGACTGCCGAAACTACGATAAATGATGGGATCTTTTTGAGACTTTTGTCATTGGCAAATTTCTCCATTACTGCCAGTCCGTCCATTTTCGGCATAATAATATCCAGAACCACAACGTCCGGTTCCTTTTCACGTATAATATTACAGATTTCTTCTCCGTTATGCGCTTTTCCCACAAGTTCCAGATCTTTGTCTTCTTCTATTATCTGACCAAGTACTTCCACCATTTTCTCATTATCATCTGCAATTGCCACATTTAATTTTTCCATAAATTTCACTCCTCCCCCATTTTTCAATAAATCTCTTTTCTTTTTCGGTTCATCACATATTATAGAGGAATGCTTACGGAAAAATCAAGACACAGAGGGAAATTTGTCCTATTTTATGTCGACAGCTTTGGTGATTCTTTTTTCTTTATTTTCATTTTTCACAGGCATCTGATATATTTCGACAATAATCAGATTTTTGTTTCATAATCCTGATCATCCATTAAAAAAGTCTTTCTGTATTTTTCAGCATATTTTCAATAAAGATTCCATATCCGCTGGAAGCATCCTGAACAAATACATGAGTTACCGCACCAATGATTTTTCCATTCTGGATAACCGGGCTTCCGCTGAGCCCCTGTACAATCCCTCCTGTAGCTTCCAGAAGTTCTTTATCTGTCACCTTTATCACAAAACTTTTGTTGGTATCTTCATGATTCAAATCTATTTTTCTGATCTCTGCATCATATTCTTTTACCTCGCCATCTGTACTGCAGAGAATTGTGGCTGTTCCAATCTTCACTTCCTGCTTATACGCAGCCGGCATTTTCTTTAAAGTGATCGCATCATCTGCAATCCCTGTGAACTGACCATAAATTCCGTTTCTGCTGTTTGCTTCGATAGTTCCAAGAATATTTCTGTCATCATAGCAGATATATCCTGCAAGTTCGCCGGGATTGCCTTTACTTCCTTTGTTAATCGCAAGAATCCGGGCTTTATACAAAGCTCCGTTTCGGATATTCAGAAGCTGGGCAGTGTCTATATCACTGATTCCATGGCCAAGGGCACCATAATTACCATTCTGATCTACGTAGGTAAGTGTTCCTATCCCCTGAGTATCATCTCTTACCCAGATTCCAAGTTTATAGTCTCCTTTTTTGTCTTTTACAGGAGTTACAGATACAGGAATACTCTCTCCTTTGCGGCTTATCCCCAGTGTAACTTCGCTGCCATCAAGTTCTGAGATGTCATCTATCAGTTCTCTTTTTGTAGAGATTTTTTCTCCGTTAAATGAGATAATGTAATCTCCCTGTCTGATAATATTTCTCGCAGGCTCCTCTGTCTCACCATTCCGATTCTGAATTTCACCGGTGTCAATCACCAGAACACCTTCTGTTTGCATATAAATTCCTATGGTGCTTCCGCTGACATAAATTTCCTGATCATCTGCAGGTGTCACTTTTATTTCTTTAAATGGAATATAACCCAAAAGTTTACAGGGCAGAATATAGCCTCCATCCTGCGAAACAGTAACTGCTTCTTCAAATGTAACAAACGGTGTTGACAAAACTTCTGTGACATCTTCTGTTTTTTTGCCTCTGGAAATCTGAATTTCGTCAGGTATCTTTCTGTCCAGATATCTGTAACCTGATATCAGCATCACCAACAGATCCAGCACAAGACAACAGATGACAAAAAGTCTGTATTTTCTTTTGTTCATTGTTATGCACATCCTTTCATTCTGTATTTATGAAATTCTGTAACTGTGAAATTGCCATAAAACACTTCCCATCACAGTAAACCCGAAAGGTACAAAAATAAGAGAGAACAATCCGTCACAAAGATTATCCTCTCTTAGTATGTGGTCAATTATTTTATTTAAATCTTGTATTTTTTTGTTTCTGTGCCAATTCTTTCATCTCTTTCGCATTCTCAAGAACTGCAGGTGTAATTTCTGCACCACCTAACAGTCTTGCCAGTTCGCGGATGGAATCATGTTCTTTAAGCACATGGATCTGGGTAATAGTCTCAGTTCCCTGCAGATGTTTTTCAATTTCAAAATGACTGTCTGCCATAGCTGCAATCTGCGGCAGATGCGTGATGCAGAGTACCTGATGATGCTGTCCGATCACTGCCATCTTTTCAGAGACTTTCTGTGCAGTTCTTCCACTGATACCAGTATCGATCTCATCGAAGATCAATGTCTCAATCTCATCTCTGTCTGCAAGGATTGCCTTTAATGCAAGCATGATTCGAGACAACTCACCGCCGGATACGATCTGTCCCAGTGGCTTCAGAGTTTCTCCGGGATTTGTAGAAATGAGATACTGGATATCATCGGTTCCATTATCTGTGTAGTTTTTCTTTTTCCGGAAATCAATGGCAAAATTCACATCCAGGAAGTTTAAATCCTTCAATCCCTGAATAATCTTCTGCTCAAGCTGTTTACTGTATTCTTTACGGATTTTTGCTAATTCATCCGACTTTTTCTCAAGAATATTTTCCAGTTCTCTGAGATGCTCCTTTAATTCCTGTAAATTTTCTTCATATTTATGTAATTTTTCCAGTTTTTCTTCCTGAAGTTTGCGATATGTGAAAATTTCCTCAATGGTACGTCCATATTTTGCCTTCAGTCCATTGATCAGATCCAGTCTTCTCTCTGTCTCATAAAACTCTCCTTCATCAAAGGTCAGCTCGTCCAGATAAGCGGATAATTCTCTGTTAAAATCATTCAGAAGACCGTCTACAGAAGTAAGTGTCTCTGCAAGAGGTGTAAGCTCCGGATCATACTGTGTTACATGAGAGAATTCCTTTAATGCCTCTCCGACAGTCTCTCCGGCGCCTTCCTTGCTTTCATAGCCTGTGAGATTATGTACAAGCTGTAGGGAGTCAACGATGAGTTTTGCATTGCTCATTTTTCTGTACCGGGCTTCCAGTTCCTCATCCTCTCCCGGCTGCAGATTTGCTTTCTCGATTTCTTTGATCTCAAACTCCAGAAAAGCCAGCTCACGATTCCTCTGCTCCTCATTCATATTCATGGAACCAAGTTCTGTTTTGCATTTGCTGTATTCTTTGTATGCCAGAGATACTTTCTCCTTTGCAGGAAGGATTTTTTCTTTTCCATATGCATCCAGGATTGCAAGCTGCTTATCCTGATACAGAAGTGACTGATGCTCGTGCTGTCCATGGATATCCAAAAGGCATGCAGCAGCGGCCTTCATCTGACCTACAGTACTTGTCTCTCCATTAATCTTGTTGATGCTTCTTCCATCCATGATTTTTCTGGACAGAAGTACCTGTCCATCTTCCGGACAGATATCCAGTGCTTTCAGTGTCTCCAGCGCTTTCTCGTTTTCTACCTGAAAAAGCAGCTCCACAAGTGCATAGGATGCATTTTCCCTTATCATATTTTTAGAAGTTTTTGCACCCAAGATCAGCTGCATAGACCCCAGAAGGATAGATTTACCTGCTCCGGTCTCACCGGTCAGGATATTCAGTCCGGGACCAAATTCTACTTCTATTTCTTCTATCAATGCAAGATTTTTCACATGCAGATGAGCTAACATTTATTGCCTCCATAATCAAGTCATTTGTAATGTTAAAAGTTCAGGATTGTAACTGCAAAGGTATTGAGCAGTTACTCGTGGAATCACTTATTCAATCTGACAAAACTTCTCAGTTTCTCTGCTGCTCCCAGTGCCATGTCTGCAGTCTTTGCAGCACACATAATAGTGTCATCACCTGCAATACATCCCAGTATTTCCGGCCATTTCAACGCATCCAGGGCTGCTGCCACGCCCATGGCCATTCCGGAAACGGTTTTGATCACAATGATATTCTGTCCCACATCAATAGAAAGCAGGGTATCTTCCAATACTCTTGTATATTTTTCTCCAAGACTTCCTGATTCATTATTAATAATTGCATAACGGGACTTTCCGTCCTTTCCTGCCACTTTTGTCAGCTTGAGAGCACGAATATCTCTGGATACAGTCGCCTGTGTCACCTTAAATCCTGCCTCATTAAGTCTGGAGGCCAGCTCTTCCTGTGTATCAATATCATACTGATGAATCAGTTCAATAATTTTCTCATGTCTCGCAACTTTCACCTTATTTCCTCCTGCTGATCAGCTGTCTCTCATCTTCCGGCGCAATACCTCAACAAAACTTAAATGGTTCAGCTTCAGAATCTTTGTCTTTACATCTGCCTGCCGGATCTGAATGCAGTCACCGGTGACCATGGGGATAAATGTATCTCCGTCAAAAGATGCGATTCCCTTTTCACAGTCACAGTGTCTTCCTTTTCCTATCTCTACAGTGATCACATCCTGCGCAGGAAAAATAATGCTTCTTGTATTCAGCGTGTGTGGTGCTATGGGAGTCATGATCGTCATGGCGGCATTGGGCGATACAATAGGTCCTCCCGCTGACAGACTGTATCCGGTAGATCCGGTAGGTGTTGAAATAATAATTCCATCAGCATTATAAGAGTTAAGATAAACATCATTTACATAATTCTTAAACCGGACCACGCGGAGATGACCGTCTCTGCCGATCACAATGTCATTCAATGCAATATCCTGTCCGATCAGTTTTCTGCCGCGGTACACCCTTCCTTCCAGCATCATGCGTTCTTCTACCTCGTAATCATCCGCCATCAGCTGATCCAGAGCACTGTACAGAGAGGTCTGATTCACTTCTGCAAGAAAACCCAGATTTCCCAGATTGATTCCAAGAAGAGGAATTTCCTTATGCACCACATCCCTTGCTGCCTGAAGAAGTGTGCCATCTCCTCCCAGAACAATAATACACTGTGTATCGTCCGGAACCTTATCAGGATCTGTATAATGAAAGGAACCCTCATGTTTCCTTTCTGCCTGCTGTACTTCACAGTTTTTGTGATGTGTTTTCAGATAATCTGCGATTTTTTCTGTGATTTCAAGTTTTTTATCCTTGTCACTGTTTGTAATAATATAAAACCTGTCCATAGTTTCTTCCTGACTCAGCCTTTTTAATCCAACTGTCCATGAGCCTCTGCCACAACAGCTTCTACAGATACCTTCAGGCTGTCGGTAACCCCGGTACCTTCCGGATGTTTTTTCAGATGAAGAAGATATTCGATATTTCCTTCCGGTCCTTTAATTGGCGAAAAAGAAAGATGACATGGCTCCATAAAAATACTCATGGCATAATCGCGCACTTTTTCGATCACTTCCTGATGAACAGCAGGATCTCTTACAACCCCCTTCTTTCCGACTTTCTCTCTCCCCGCCTCAAACTGCGGCTTGATCAGACATACGATCTCACCCTCATCTGTAAGGAGATTTCTTACAGGAAGCAGTACTTTTGTAAGAGAAATAAAGGACACATCAATTGATGAAAAATCTGCCGGTTCTCCCAAATCCTCCGGTACCACATAGCGGATATTGGTTTTCTCCATACAGACTACACGCGGATCATTACGAAGCTTCCAGTCAAGCTGTCCATATCCTACATCAATGGAATAAACTTTTACTGCCCCGTTCTGTAACATACAATCTGTAAACCCTCCGGTGGACGCACCTACATCCATACAGACCTTACTATCCAATGTGACATCAAAGTTTTTCATAGCTTTTTCAAGTTTCAGCCCACCACGGCTTACATACGGAAGAGTGTTTCCTCTGACCTCAATCTTTACAGTCTCCGGGAACATGGTTCCCGCCTTATCTTCTTTCTGACCATCAACATATACATCGCCTGCCATGATGAATGCCTTTGCTTTCTCGCGGGATGGTGCAAGGGCACGTTCCATCATAAGCATATCCAAACGTTTCTTCATTACTCTCTTAATTCCTCACTATCTTCTATTGCCTGTCTGATGTCTTCCACTCCAAGTCCAATCCGGCTGCGCAGGCTTTCTACATTTCCCTGGGGTACGAAACGATCCCAGACAGCTGCCGACAACACTCTTATTTCCGGATGACAGGCTTCCATATAAGCAGACACATGCTCTCCGTATCCGCCGTTTTTCACATTCTCTTCTACTGTCACAAACAGACTGTGATCCTTTGCCAGTTCATCAAGAAGATCCACATCCAGTGGTTTCACAAATCTGGCATTTACAAAAGTAGGATCATAGCCGTCATCTTTCAGTCCTTTACAGATTTCCATGCAGGACGGGATCATACTTCCCACTCCCAGCACAGCGATTTTTTTTCCTTTGCGGATAATCTCACTTCTGCCATATTCCACAGGTGCCTGATATTCCCGAAGCCCCTGATGCGCACTGCCTCTCGGATAGCGGATTGCAATCGGTCCGTCAAAGCTTACCGCAAATGCAAGCATCTCTTCCAGTTCTCTGTCATTCTTCGGTGCCAGAACAGTCATATTCGGCATCATGGACAAATAAGACAGATCAAAGCAGCCCTGATGCGTCTCCCCGTCTGCGCCTACAAGCCCTGCCCTGTCAACAGCAAAAATCACATGAAGCTTCTGCATACATACATCATGCAGGATCTGATCTACAGCACGCTGCAGAAAAGATGAATAGATGGCAACAACAGGAACCAGGCCGCCAAGAGCCAGACCCGCCGCAAAACTCACCGCATGTTCCTCTGCGATTCCCACATCAAAAAATCTGTCCGGAAATCTCCTGGAAAATTCCACAAGTCCGGTTCCATCCGGCATGGCTGCGGTAATAGCTGTCAGTTTTTTATTTTTCTCACCAAGAGAGACCAGTGCTTTGGAAAAAACATCTGTATAACCCGGCACTGTTTTCTTCTGAAGTACCCGGCCTGTTTTAATATCAAAAGGACCTGTTCCATGAAACCTGTCCGGATAGGCACTTGCAGGTTCGTATCCTCTGCCTTTCTTTGTCAGGACATGAACAACTACCGGTCCCTCTACCCGTTTTGCTTCATTAAAGAGTTTCATCATCTGACGCATATTATGACCATCAACAGGTCCCAGATATGTCAGTCCCATATTTTCAAACAGCATTCCCGGAATAAAAAGCTGCTTGACACTGCTTTTGGTTTTTCTCATAGTATCTACCAGAGCAGTCCCTACCTTCGGAACCTTCTTCAGTGCCTTTGTCACACCCATCTTCATTCCTGTATAAGCTTCTGCAGTTCTTAGTGCACTCAGATAAGTGGACATGCCTCCTACATTTCTGGAAATGGACATATTATTGTCATTTATGATAATAATAAAATTTGTCTTTAACTCTGCAGCATTATTTAATGCCTCATACGCCATTCCTCCGGTGAGAGCACCATCTCCTATCACAGAAACCACATGATGCTTCTGTCCCAGAATATCTCTGGCATGCACATATCCCAGTCCTGCCGAAATTGAATTGGAACTGTGTCCTGCATCATATGCATCACAGGGGCTCTCACTTCTCTTAGGAAAACCGCTTAATCCACCTTCCTGTCGCAGATTCTTAAATTCATCTTTTCTTCCGGTAAGAATCTTATGTGTATATGCCTGATGTCCTACATCCCAGATTAGTTTGTCTTCCGGAAAATCCAGCACATTATGAAGAGCCAGAGTCAGTTCCACTACTCCCAGATTTGAAGCAAGATGTCCGCCTGTCTGACTTACTGACCGGATTAAAAAGTCCCTGATCTCCGCTGCCAGAGGCTCGAAATCTTCCAATGGTATCTTATGGATATCATTGGGTTTCTTAATCTTTTCCAGAATCATTTGTATCCTTCCTTTATTTTCTGCGGTTTATTAATTTTTCAATTAACAAATACAGAAACTCGTTATTTTTATTCAGACTCTTCAGCAGATCGATTGCCTTTTCTGAGAGTTCTTCCACCTGTTCAGCAGCCTTCTCTGTTCCAAAAAGAGTCACATAAGTAACTTTATTATTCTTCTCATCACTGTGTACAGGTTTTCCCAGTTCTTCTGCAGTGCTGGTCACATCCAGAATATCATCCTGAATCTGGAAAGCCAGTCCTATATTTCCGGCAGCTTTCTCCACTGCAGATACTTCCTGCTCATTTGCTCCTGCAAGAATTGCGCCTGTCATCATGGAGGCTTCTATCAATGCTGACGTCTTATTTCTGTAAATATAGTCAAGCATCTCTTTTTCAAGGGGCTTTCCGTCATTTTCCACATCAACACTTTGTCCTCCAAGCATTCCATGAATGCCTGTTTTCTGTGAGACCACTCTCAACGCATGGATTACCCGATCCTGCTCTTTTGTCAGGGCAAATGCCTGAAACATGGTTTCGTATGCGTAATTAAGCAGCGCAACACCGCTTAACACCCCCATGGCTTCCCCATATACCTTATGTGTAGTCAGTCTGCCGCGCCTGTAATCATCATCATCAAGTGCAGGAAGATCGTCATGGATCAGGGAATGAGTATGGATCATCTCCATTCCTGCCATAAACGGTTTTACAACTTCTTCCTTACCATCAAACAGGCGATATGTCTCCCGGATCAACATTGGCCGAAGGCGCTTGCCTCCTGCCAGCATACTGTAATTCATAGCCTGAGCCATTGTTCCGGCGAATCCCGCCTCTGCAGGCAGAAAGCTTCTGATCACTTTCTCTGTTTCTTCCGTTCTCTTTGCTAATTCATCTTGAAAATTCACTAAATGTACCATCCTCATTAAGCTGCAGCATTTTCTTCTCCACTGTATCCAGCTTCCCGCTGCAAAGTTTCAAAAGTTCCATGCCCTGTCTGTACAGTATAAAAGAGTCCTCCAGCGATGTGTCTCTGTTTTCCAGTTTTTCAGCCAGCAGATCCAGTTCTGCAAACATCTCTTCCAGAGATTTCTCCTCCTGTAACTGCTCACAGTTTTCTTTCTTCGCCATAGATTCTCTCCTCCTTCACCGTACCTGTAACATCTGCTTCTATCGTACCGTCTGTCACAGATATATAAATGGTATCCCCATTTTGTACCTGTTCTACACTTGTCAATGTCTTTTTATATTTATCTGCCACATAAGAATATCCCTGATTCAGTTTCTTTAAAGGGGAAAGTCCTGCAAAACGTTCCAGATAAACAGACAATCTGTGTCTCTCATCCTGAAGTTTCCTGTTCATTCCATTTTGTACAGCATTCTCCAGATCTGCCAGACGCTGTCTCTGCTCCCGCAGCCTGTTCTCCGGACTCAGATAAGCAAATTTTGTCTGAAAATGCTCCAGTCTGCTGCGGTACAGATCCGTTTTACCACTCATTGCACGATATAACCGCTGCCTGTAAATACTGACTGCTTCAATCACACTTCTGTAATCATCCACCGCAAGCTCTGCCGCAGCAGAAGGAGTAGGAGCTCGCAGATCAGCAGCGAAATCAGCAATTGTAAAATCCGTTTCATGACCTACTGCGGAAATAATGGGTGTACTGCACTCAAAAATAGCTCTGGCCACGATTTCTTCATTAAACGCCCAGAGATCTTCAATAGAGCCACCGCCTCTTCCCACAATAATCACATCCACATCTGTCTTATCAAGCATCTGTATTCCTTTTACAATACTTTCTGCCGCACCCGCCCCCTGTACAAGAGCCGGATATAAAATAATCTGTAAATAGGGATTTCTTCGATAGGAAATATTGCGGATATCCTGAACAGCCGCACCTGTCGGTGCAGTTACCACACCCAGACGTCTGATAAATCTCGGAATGGGCTGTTTGTACTCCTGTGCAAACATTCCCATATCTTCCAGTTCCTGCTTCAATGCAAGATATCTCTCATACAGAATTCCTGCACCTTCCAGGGTAATCTCCTTTGCATACATCTGATAGCGGCCGTCGCGTTCATATACATCCACACTCCCGCCAACGATCACCTTATCGCCATTTTTCATGGCAAATGCAAGTCCCCGTCTGTGTCCGGCAAACATCACACAATTCAATGTTCCTGTCTCATCTTTCAGGGAAAAATAGATGTGTCCGCTTGTATGATATTTACAATTGGACACCTCGCCTTTTACATAAATCTTCTGCAGTAAATAATCCTGGGTAAACATATTTTTGATATAACGGTTTACCTGACCTACAGAATATGTGTTTTTCATTCTGATTTTTCTTCGCTTTCACTGTTAGCAATCTTGCCAAGGATACCGTTTACAAAGGAACCGGAAGTCTCACCGCCAAAACGTTTGGCAAGCTCTACCGCCTCATTGATAGCTACACCTGTAGGTACATCTTTGTCATATTTCAGTTCATACACTGCCAGACGCAGGGCAGTCAGGTCAACGCGGCTCATTCTCTTTGTCTTCCAGCCATTGCTTGTCTCATTTAACAGTGCATCGATCTCGTCTAATTTTTCAAGTACATGGCGGTATTTCCGGCTCATATACTCCTGATCTTTCTCTGAAAGTTCCTCCAGAGTATCAAAATAAAGTGAAAGCTGCTCACTCATCTCTTCCTCTGAATTAAATTCTGTCATGAACAGTAATTTAAAAATATGTTCTCTCTGCTCTCTTCTTCGCATAATTTTTGCTGTATAAACAGCTTTCCTTTCTAAATATCTCTTAAGTACACAAAAAAGGAAAGGGTTACTTTCCTTTTTCGTTCTCCATATCTACACTGGCAATATGAATATTAACATCTGCAACCTCAAGACCTGTCATATTCTCTATGGATGATTTTACTTTCTCCTGAACTTTCTTACTTGTCTCAAGAATGTTCTTACCATATTCGATATTCAGGTTCAGGTCTACTGTTACAACTCCTTCGAGTACAGTAACCTTAACACCTCTGGAAAGATTCTTCATTCCAAGTTTGCTTACCAGTTCGTTTGTGATATTGCCTGCCATGGAAGCAACTCCGTTTACTTCCGTAGCAGCAAGTCCGGCAATGATAGCGACCACTTCATCTGCGATCTGGACCTCACCAATGCCTCCTAAATCCTGTATTTTATATGTTATTCTTTTCTCTGCCATCTGAAAACCTCCTGAGGGATTCTTTAATCTTTGTTCATTATACCAAATCGACAGATAAATGAAAAGGGTTATTTACTGAATTCCGTTAATATTAAGCCAGGATTTCTGTCCTCTGTCATACCCACACTCCAGGAATTTACAAAGAGGAGCAGCGGATTTCCCTTAAGATCAGTAACTTTTTTCATATCAGAGGTTCCAATGATCTTATCCACTTTTACTTCTTCTTTATTTGCAATCCAGCGAATATGTTCATATGGAAGTGTTTCCAGACGGATATCTACATTATATTCATTTTCCAGACGATATTTCAGAACATCAAACTGCAGGACACCTACAACACCTACAATAATTTCTTCCATACCGGTATTAAACTCCTGAAAAATCTGAATAGCACCTTCCTGCGCGATCTGATTGATACCTTTAACAAACTGTTTTCTCTTCATAGTATCAATCTGACGGACTCTCGCAAAATGTTCCGGTGCAAATGTAGGAATACCTTCGAATGCAAACTTTTTACCGGGTGCACAAATTGTATCTCCGATGGAAAAGATACCCGGGTCAAAAACACCGATAATATCTCCGGCATATGCCTCATCTACCACATGGCGGGATTCTGCCATCATCTGCTGCGGCTGAAGCAGACGCATCTTTTTATCACCCTGCACATGATATACTTCCTGGGAAGCGTCAAATTTACCGGAACAGATTCTCATAAATGCGATTCTATCTCTGTGTGCCTTGTTCATGTTTGCCTGGATTTTAAATACAAACGCTGAGAAATCATCATCCATGGGGTCAATTTCCCCAATATCAGACACTCTCGGAAGCGGTGATGTTGTCATCTTCAGGAAATGTTCCAGAAATGTTTCCACACCGAAGTTTGTCAGCGCAGATCCGAAGAATACAGGTGTCAGCTTACCTTTGCTTACCAGCTCCTGGTCAAAATCTGCACTTGCGCCGTCCAGAAGCTCAATCTCATCCAGAAGCTGTGCTTTCTGCTCCGGATCCATAATCTCATCTGCCCGGCTGTCACTTAACGGGATTTCCTCGATCACACCTTCTTTGGTACCTTTCTGTGTATCAGAAAAGGTAAGTATTTTCTCTGTATTACGGTCATAAACACCGCGGAATTTCTTACCGGAACCGATTGGCCAGTTGATCGGGCAGGTTGCGATGCCAAGTTCTTTCTCAATCTCATCAAGAAGGTCAAATGTGTCGTTTGCATCACGATCCATCTTATTGATAAATGTAAAAATCGGGATATGGCGCATTACGCAGACCTTGAACAGTTTTCTGGTCTGTGCCTCCACACCCTTGGAACCGTCGATTACCATGACTGCAGAATCTGCTGCCATCAGTGTACGGTAAGTATCCTCCGAGAAATCCTGATGTCCCGGTGTATCCAGAATATTAATGCAGTAACCATCATAATGAAACTGCAGAACAGAGGAAGTAACGGAAATACCTCTCTCTTTTTCGATCTCCATCCAGTCTGACACTGCATGGCGGGCTGTTGCCTTACCTTTAACACTTCCGGCAAGATTGATTGCTCCGCCATACAGCAGGAATTTCTCAGTCAGTGTAGTTTTACCTGCATCCGGATGGGAAATAATGGCAAATGTTCTTCTTTTTTCTATTTCATTCGTATACTTAGACACGTTCAGCCTCCTGTTGCGCTTTCTTATAATTGTTTGCATAAAACACCGGCAACAGCCGGTATCAGTTACGTTTTCTATTTTTTTACAGCATTCCTATTCTAGTATATGCACCTCTTTTCTGTCAAGATATATGTTCGCATATTCATATCAAAATATCAGTCATAAATATCAGTTGTATCGATTGCGGTATCCTCATATGGCTGTGCTGATGTTTCGCTGTCTTCCTCATACGAAGTATCTGCTGATGTTTCATCTGTCTGTGTTGTATCTTCTGCATCTTCACTCTCCTTCAGTGGGGTGATCACAATATTTTCTGGCGCAATTCCTGTTTTCCTTTTTACAATATCTTCAATCTGTGCTCTCTGTGCATCAGAAAGTTCTGCTTCAGGGATCACAACATCCGCAGTTTCTCCGGTAAGATTTACAACTACATTCTTAAAGCCCTTCGCCTCCAGCAAAAGCTCTGCTGCCGCTTCTTTTTCTGAAAGGTCTGTCATCGAGACCATCGTATGTATTGCCTCCTGCTTCTCTTCATCATCAATTTCTTCATTATTGATAATGTCCTGCAGATCTGCCTTGTTCTGTGAGCGCACCTGTTCTCTGCTGATCTTTGCCTGTGCGGCAAATCCTGTAGAACCCGTAAACACAGCCTCCCCGGGAGTATCCGTTTCCTGACTGTCTGTAAGACTGTTATCAGTCAGACCTCCATCTGCCTGATTTTCATCCAGAAGAGCAGTTTCATCTGTAAGATCATATCCTGCATCTTCAAGGATACTGCTGCTGTCCGTACTTGCCTCCTTATCCCTGAATCCAAGATCTACATCTGCAAAGTTCAGATATCCTGCCACTGCAATCAGAATTGCCAGCGATGTAATAATGACCTGATTTTTTCCGATGACTTTTTTCACATTTATCTCCTCATTTCATTTTCATTATTCTAATTCTATGAGCATCCACCTGAAATAATGCCATGACCGCCTCCTGAATATTTTGGACCACTACAGGATTTCCTCCACCTTCCGCAGAAATCAGAACACCGGTCACCTGTATGGTTTCTGAATTATAGAAGCTCTGCCTGTCTTTCTTCTCATCTGTCATCAGGATAACCTGTACCTTTCCCACCCCTTCCGTATTTTCAAGAAATGCTTCAAGTTTCTCTTCCAGAACATTTTTTTGCATATCTTCACTCTGCTCTCCTGCCGTATTTTTCTTTTGCTGCTTACTGGATACAGGCATCGCCGCTACTGCCAGAAGTACTCCGATGAGCAACAGGATTCCCCATTTTGCCGGATTCATTTCGGACAATCTGGATACAAATTCTGTTTTCTTTAAGTCCCCACTCTTCCACCAGCGCATCTTTAAGCTCCTTTCTCTCCTCCTGAGAAATTTCTGTCTTCAGTACAAGGTTTGCCTGCGTCTCCTCCCCTTCTATATTTACTTTCACCTTATATACTTCTATGCCTCTTTTTTCCAGAGTTTCCCGGATTTTCTGTTCCAGTTCCAGTTCGTAACCTTTTTCCAGATAGACTTTCTGAATATTCTGAAATTCCCGGAGTTCTTTCTCTCTGTTTTCTTCAGAAAAATTATCCAGAAAACTTTCCGTCAGTTCCGAACCTTTTCCAAGAATGGAAAATATCGGGGTACTCATCATAAAAATCAGCAGCAGGCCCATAAAAAAGCGTACATATTTCTCATACTTCTGGTCAGGTATCAGATTCAGAACCGCAGTGAAAAAGATATAAAATACTGCCAGATTCCGAATCCATAAATACAGCTCTTCTTTCATATGTTTCCTCCGGCAATCTTTCTGTCAGTTCATCAGGATACAGAAACTACAACTATCAGGAATGTCAGCATGCAAAGTACTTCTGCTGTCAGCAAAAGCTTTAAAAGCATTGCACATCCCTCCCCCATTGTACTCAGGGCTCCCACAACTCTTTTGTCAGAAATTGGCTGTGCAATCGCAGCCAGAAAACGATAAACCAGAGAAAGACTTCCATAATGGATAATCGGTCCTGCTCCAATCAGCAACAGAAGGATCACGATTACTGCGCCAAAACTGTTTCGCACCATCACTGCACTGGTCAGCACTAATTCTGTTACAGCGGTCACTGCATTTCCAATGCCGGGAATCGCACTCGCTGCCTTGCCAACAGCAGAACGCTTCATGGCATCCATCACCGGGCTCACCATATTCCGCACAATCTGCAGACCAACAATAGCTCCCAGAAGAGTTTTCAACCCCCAGTTTACAGCTACATCCAAAAGTTCTGCCATTTTTGTAAGCATCTCCTCTTTTGACAAATAATTAACCATTTTCAGAAGCAAACTCAGGTTTACAGCAGGCAGAAACAGATTTGCAAGAAGCCACTGAACCGCCCAGATCATCAGCAAAATCCCTTCATAAAATGCAGCAGCCGTTGATGATCCGGTTGATGCAGCCACTGTCATAAAATAAGCCGGAGACAGAACTTTCATGAAATCCGTCAGTCCAAGAAGCCAGTTTGTAAGCGTACTTCCAAGCCTTGAGAAATTCTCCATAAGCATTGTAAACAGCGCAAGATAGACAATATAAAAGCTGATACTGCCAGCCTGTCCGTTTCCGAAAACATCAGCAAACTCCGCCAGCACCGCTGCAATAAAAATCACAAGTAAAAGTTTCAGTATTAATCCTTTTTCATTCTCTATATCCGAAAAAAAGAGACTATACAAAAAGCTCCGTACAGTCTCTTTTGAAACAGGCTCCTCCCCGTTTATGATATTCATCAGTGCTTTCCTGACAGAAAAAACATGGTCATCCATAATCTCATCCAACATTTTCTGCACATCATCAATCTGTATCTCTTCCATTAGATTCTCCTGCAGGATCTGTACTGAAGAATCTTCTTTCTGTTCTGTCTGCGCAGCGGCATATACGGATACTATATGATTCTGAAAGAATGTAAGATATGACACTCTTCCTACCAAGAGTATACATGCCAGTATACACCAGTAACCTTTCCACAGATCTGCCTGTTCCCTGATACTTCTCTCTTTATCCTGCCTCATATCATAAACTCCGAAATCGTATCCAGAATTGCCAGCAGTACCGGCATACTCAGAACCATCACAGACAGTTTACAGAACAGGTCGATCTGTGTTCCGATCATCTGATATCCGGCATCTTTGCAGATTGCAGATGAAAACTGTCCGATATATGTGATCCCGATAATCTTAACCAGAACTGTGAGATAACTGCTGTCTATGGGGAAGCTTTCTCTCAGCCTGTTCATGGTTTCAAACAGATAAGAAACTTTTCCTGCTGCAAGACCAAGAATCAGAAAACCCGTCATCATGGTCACAAGTGCAGCAAATTCCGGTCTGGTTTCTTTTAGAATAAAACCAAGCATCATTCCGCAGATACCCATGATTGAAACTTTCACAATATCCATGCCATTCAAACCTCTTTCTGTTCTGTCAACTGCCATAACAGTTGATTTGAAATCACAGCACAAACAACTGCTGAATACTTTCAAACAGTTCATAAATATATGGAACAATCCAGAACAGCACCATCAGAAGCCCCGCCAGGCTTACCAGAAATGCCTGTTCATCCCTTCCACTGTGTTTCAGGATCTGGCAGAGAACAGAAACCAGAATCCCTACTGCAGCGATTTTAAAAATAAGACTTACCTCCACAGTCTCTCCTTTCCGGCTTCTGCTGCCAGATACAGCAAAACAGTAATCTACACAGTAAAGAAACAGATTATAAATACATGCTCACCAAAAAAACACAGCCACAAATATTCCGCCCAATATTCCCATACTGCGGTATAATTTTCTTTTTTCACAAAAATCTTTCCTGAGTTCCCTGATCGCATATTCTGTTTCCTTTTCCATCAGATCCATCTGTTTTAGCTGCATATCCAGTCCAAGATAACCAAGCTGATCTCCCAGTGAATAAAATCTGTCTCTCTCTTCCTGCGAAAGACAATCCAGATCCAGACACTTTCCGGCCGATTCTCTGAAGATTGTCCCAAAGGAATCCCCTGTTTTTTCTTTCATTTTCTGTGCCGTAAGTATAAAAAATTCTCTGTACTTCCCTTCCAGTTTCCCGGAAGCACCTGTAAAGGCATCGTACAGAGATTTATTTCCATAACGTATTTCTCCTCTTAGGAGGATGATCATCCGTAAGATCATTTCCATCATCTTTTTGCGTCTGCCAAGTTCATTGCTCATGGCAAAACCGCAACCGACACCGGAAATTACAATTACACACAATCCTACTGTTCTAAGCATACTTTTCCATTTTCATCTAATACAGCTTTCAGACATCCTGCCTGATCATTTTTGTCCAGGATAATATAACGTTCAAATACTTTCTCGCCCATAAGCTTATAAAAGAATGGCTGATCCAGAACATCCTCCAGACAGCTTCCATGTGCAGTCGCAATCAGCTTACATCCGCAGTGGATCACTGAGTCAACTGCCTTGAAATCCTCTTCACAGCCTAACTCGTCCACTGCAACCACATCCGGTGACATGGAACGTACCAGCATCTGCATACCTTCTGATTTCGGACAGCAGTCCAGCACATCTGTACGCATTCCCAGATCATTCTGAGGAATTCCCTGATAACAGCCTGCCAGCTCACTTCTCTCGTCCACCACACCTATTGTCAGACCCTGGGTATTGGCCCATCCATTACTGAGCTGCCTGATAATATCTCTGAGCAGCGTAGTCTTTCCACACCTTGGCGGTGAAATGATCAATGTATTTGCAACCCATTTCTCTGTACGGATATAAGGCATCACCTTATCCGCACATCCCTGAATCTCATGTGCCAGACGGACATTGATGCAGGAAATATATTTCATTCCCATGATCCTGCCCCGATCCAGCACTACCTTTCCGGTCACACCTACTCTGTGACCACCCTGAACACTGATAAATCCCTGTCTGATCTCATCCTCATAAGCATACAGGGAATATCCTGTGACATATTCCAGTGTTTCTTTCAAATCTTCCGTTGTCACCAGATACTGTTCCTGACCCGGTTTTCGCAAAAAACACTCTCCTCCGTCATAAGTTAAAAACAACGGACGCCCTACACGAAGGCGTATCTCATATAATTTATCATAATCCAGCTTCGCATCCATTAAAAGATTCCGGATATTTCCGGCAAACAGGTTTTCAATCTGCTGCGCTTCTATATGTCTCACCTCTTTACACTTAATATATGTGGACAAACCGATTTTAGTACTCTTCCTGATAAGACTCTTCCATTTTTATCAGATTCAGCTTCAGAACCCGGTCTACCACATTTCCTGCATACCCCCTGTACGCATAAGCTCCTGATTCAAAGAGTACGTAAAGTTCATCCCCCTCTACAACAATCTGCTCGATCATCTCAGGCATTCTGTATGATCTTGCAGAATTTTCATTGACATACAGACGTTTATCCGACTGTTCATAAAAAACAATCCTGGATGGCAGAATACCAAAAGAATGAGACAACAACAGCTTATCGTTATAAAAAGCCATTCCCTGTGCCTGTTCTGATATTGTAGAATAATCCAGCGGAACCGCCATTTCAAACATCATGCCAAGTTCCTCATTAAAAGTATTCACCAGATCACCTTTTGAATCCACCGCATATCTCGCGATGGTGCTCTCTGTATATTTGTTAAAACATCCTACATACAGGCACCCCTTATAGAAAGTCATAAAAGAATCTCTCACGATTCCATAAAGACTACATGTCTGATTTACCTGCACAGGCATATGGTTATCCGCATAATTATAGTCACGCAGCACATCCATCTTAATGCTGATCGCCTGTGCGATTCCATTGGTATTTGAAGAATACCACAGCATATCATGTTCCTGATCATAGGCAAGTCCGCCTACATGAGGCAGACCTGGCAGGACTACCTCTTTGATAAATCTGTGAGTTTCTTTGTTGATCACATAAATAACAGAGTTATGTTTTTCCGTATGACAATAGGCACTTACAAGTACATACTCATCGGTCACTGCAAGTCCCTGAGGAGTCATGGAAGTACATACCGCCTGTTTTGTACCCTCTACATTCAGGAATGTTCTTGTATATCTCAGTCCGGGAATAATATAAGTTCCGTACTCTTTTTCTTTTTTTCTGCCCTCAAAGGCAAAGGTATTTAACTCCTCCTGCTGCGACAGCATCTGTATCTGTCCGCGTAATGAATACACTGCAGCATCCTGGTTGGTTACCGGATATTTTGCAGGAGGTTCCGTCTTACCCCTGTATACGAAAGCATATCCCCAGAAAGCCAGTCCAAGTGCCAGTACTGCTACAAGAATCTTCACTGCCAGTCTTCGGATTTCTTTCTTCGTTTGTCTGTTCATGTCTTACCCAAGTATGATGTCTTCATATTTCCAGTTGATTTCCATGGGATTCATTGCCCATACTGCTCCACTGTAACCGTCTTCCATATCAAGCAGCATATGACTGCCTTCATCCATGGATATAGTCCTCATGTCTCTGGAAAGCCCCTCACCGGTCCATTTGATATAAGCTTCCCTCAGTACCCACTGTTCAAAAAATTTCTTTTCCACATTTATATCTGAGAGAATTTCGAGATACTGTTCCCGGGGTACCATACGTCTGAGCATTCTTTCATAATTGGCTCTGCAATGAATCTGCACATCAATTCCAACCTCCTGATCAGCCAGAATACATACCACATATTTTCCGGAATGACTGATATTATAATGCAGGGACGGACGATAGGAAAGGAATGGTTTTCCATGTTCTCCCTCTGCTCTGGGTTCATTGTACAGATTGATTCCATATTCTTTTTTCAGTGCGATTTCCAGAAGTTTCTCTGCGATCATATGCTCCATATGTGCGCCTTCATATTCTTCCCGTATTTTTGTACAGTAAATAATTCCTTTATTCATAGGCCTGTCTCCTCAAGAAACCGGGAAGGCTCCCGTTCCTTCTCATACTGGCGTTTCACATAGGCAAGCACCAGCTTCTTTTTCGCCCTGGTCATCCCTACATAAAACAATCTTCGTTCTTCTTCCACTGCTTCTGCCAAAACCGCCTTGCGATATGGAATGCTTCCTTCATTAACATTCAGAATATACACAATATCATATTCCAGACCTTTTACCGCATGGAGTGTGGATATAGTCACTCCTTCTTTTTTATCCTGCTGTTTCCTTGCCTGTTCATTCAGGCGCTTCGTATATTCTTCTATGTAAGCCTGCCACTTCGCCAGGGTTTTCATGCCTTTTGCACTCTCATGGATCCGGTCCAGGGTCTCAAGCAGTTCCTCTGGTTTTATTTTACGATACTGTGCATATTCACGCAAGTATTCTTCGAATCCCATTCCTTTTCTGATAAAATTAATCGCAGCAAAAGGGGAAAGAGTACCAAGAATCCTCAGATGCGTTTCCAGTGTGGTAATCCTGTCGCACATCCAGTCTTTGTCTTTATAATATTCCCGAAGTTCATTAAAATTAATCTGCGAACTGTTCAACGCTTCTCTGGAAATATAGCGATTTGGCCGGTTCATGATCTCCAGAAAATTCTTCCTGCTCCTGTCTCCTGCTGCCATTTCAAGATAAGCCAGAAGCGCCCGGCAGATCCAGTGGCGGAAAAGATTGGGAAGCTGTTCTTTCATTGTAAAAGGAACCTGATATTCCATCAGCACATTGATCAGACCTTCCGATTCCTGATTTGTACGAAGCAGGATTGCCGTATTCAGCAGATCCTCGCCGCGCTCCATTCTTTTTTTTAGTGCTGCCACCACGCACATATACTCTTCTCTTGGATTATCAAATTCCTTGCACGTCACAGGCATCCCTTCTTCATTTGGAGTATCCAGCTGCTTTTTGAAACGTCTGGTATTACATCCGATCACTTCCATGGCTGTACGCAAGATATTCTTACTGCACCGGTAATTCACATTCAAAAGGACTGTCTCTGCCTTCGGATAATCCTTTGTAAAATTTAACATAATCTCTGGTCTTGCGCCCCGGAAATGATAGATGGACTGGTCATCATCCCCTACAATAAACAGATTATTGACAGGTGCCGCCAACATCTGCAAAATCTTGTATTGTAAGCTGTTGATATCCTGAAACTCATCCACCAGAATGTAGACAAATTTTCTTCTCCATGCATTCAGGATATCCTGTCTCTGAGAAAAAAGTTCATAACAACAGAGGATCATATCATCAAAATCCAGCTTGCGTTTCGCCTTCAGAGCCTGCTTATAGCCATGAAAAATGTCCCTGAATATCTCATCCGAGCAACAGGATGCATAATAATGCTCCGGAGAAATACAGTTCCCCTTTACAACACTGATTTCCCTGGCAACTTCTTCAATGAAATCTCCCTCCTGAGCCATTTCCTGTCCATATTTCTCAGTCATCTCACGTAGAATACTGAATTTTTCTTCCTCAGAAAGAATATTGGCCGCACTCAGATGATAGGCCGCTTTCAAAATCCCATAAAAAATTCCGTGGAAAGTTCCAAAAGTCACTTCGCTTCTGTTCTGCCCCACGAATTTCAAAAACCGTTCTTTCATCTCTGTTGCCGCTGCTCTGGAAAAAGTTACAACCAAAATAGAAGAAGCCGGTATCTTCCCCTCATTGATCATGTATGCAGTTCTCTCCACAATAACGGAAGTTTTCCCCGAGCCGGGACCTGCCAGGACCATCATAGGTCCTGACAGGTGAGTGATTGCCCGAAGTTGAGATGGATTTCTCTTCATATTTATTTGCTTAATTTCTCAATAGCTGCCTTTACTCGTTTGATTGTCTCGTCTTTACCGATGATCTCCATGATCTCAGTAGCACCGGCCGGCGTCATCTGCTTGCCGGAAACAGCAGTACGCAGAGGCCACATTACATATCCGTTCTTATAACCATGCTCTTTTACAAATGCACTTAATGTTTCAAATAACGGATCATTTGTATAATCTTTCTGTTCTTCCAGAACCGGAAGTACTTCTTTTAATACTGTAAGAGAAGTCTCTTCATTTGTCTTCATTTTCTTATGGCAGTACATGGCGGAATCATATTCCGGTACTTCCTCAAAGAAGTCAATCAGAGCCGGAATGTCAGGGAATGTTTCGATTCTGGTCTGTACCATTCCTGCAATCTTCTTGAAGTTGTAGTCTTTCTTCAGAACTTCTTTCATATACGGAAGTGCTCTCTCATAGAATTCATCCGCATCCATTTTCTTGATATACTCACCATTCATCCAACGAAGTTTCGCAATATCAAATACTGCCGGAGATTTATTGATATGATGATAATCAAATGCCTGTACCAGTTCATCCAGTGTAAAGATCTCTCTGTTGTCAGAAGGACTCCATCCGAGAAGTGCCACATAGTTGACGATCGCTTCTGAAACAAATCCCTGATCAAGCAGGTCTTCATAAGAGGAATGTCCACAACGTTTGGAAAGCTTCTGGTGTGTCTCATCTGTGATCAACGGACAATGTACATAAACCGGGATATCCCATCCGAAAGCTTCGTAGATACGGTTGTATTTCGGAGCTGAGGAAAGATACTCGTTACCTCTTACTACGTGTGTAATCTCCATTAAATGGTCATCGATTACGTTTGCAAAGTTATAAGTTGGGTATCCGTCAGATTTGATCAGGATCAGATCTTCCAGTTCCTCATTGTTTACTGTGATATCTCCGTAGATTACATCATGGAATGTTGTAGTTCCCTCTGTTGGCATATTGAAACGGATTACGTGTGGTTCTCCTGCATCAAGACGACGCTGTACTTCTTCTTTGGAAAGTTTAAGGCAGCGTTTGTCATAAATGGAAATCTCTTTTCCTGCCACAACACGTTTCATACCTTCCAGTTCTTCCTTCTTACAGAAACAGTAGTATGCATCACCCTGTTCTACTAACTGCTGTGCATATTTCAGATAGATTCCCTGTGCCTGACGCTCACTCTGAACATACGGTCCAAAGCCTTTGTCCTTGTCCGGACCTTCATCATGGAGAAGTCCTGTTTTTGCAAGAGTACGGTAGATAATATCTACAGCGCCTTCTACGTAACGTTCCTGGTCTGTATCTTCAATACGGAGGATGAAATCTCCGCCTTCATGTTTTGTAATAAGGTATGCATATAATGCTGTTCTTAAATTTCCAACATGCATTCTGCCTGTAGGGCTTGGTGCAAATCTTGTTCTGATCTTGGTCATAACTTTTTTCACTCCTGAATTTTTTATATATTCAAAATCTGTAAAAAAAGACCCTGCTTAAAAGCAGCGCCTTTCTACTTTCGGGTTTATTATACGTCAGAGGCTTTCTTATTTCAAGTCGGGATAGGGGAAAATTTTAATGTTTTTTGAATAGGGACGCATGGGAAGCGATAGTGTCCGGGGGCTCAGTTTCGGAACCATTGTATTTCTAGGCATTTGGGAAGCCGCTAAAATCATGAGCCACTCTCTCAAACTCGCTACGTCTCCGACTTCGCTCAGACAGTGAAACGATTGGCTCATAACGCGTCTTCCCAAATGCCAAGAACTACAATGAACCCTCAAATTCACCCCCGGACACTATCGCTTCCCATGCTGACTATTGGCTATATAACATATTTACCGTACAACAGTAAAGAAAGCACCACTCCTGACTTCGCAGAATAATTAACCAAAATAATATATCTACTGTACAATATAACTATAGAAACCCTAAGAAAACGCATAACAACATGCAACAAAACAGCGCAGAAAAATATTTTATTTGGAGTGCATTTGCAGGGGTCTTAGATATTCTTAGTTCTCAGAAATCCGCGTTATGAGCCGGCTGCATCACTGTCTGAGCGAAGTTTGCAACGAAGCGAGTTTGACAAGACGGCTCATGCCTTTAGCAGATTTCTGAGAGCTTAGAATATCTTAGACCCCGAAACCGCACTCCAAATAAAATATTTTTCTGCGCGTCCCTTTTGCCATTCACACGCTACATCTTACGAAACCTCTCATACCGTTCCTGTGCGATCTGTTCCCCACTTTTACCAGCTTGTTTCTCCAGAAACTGCTTCATTCTAATCTTCATATACTCTGCAATTTCCGGCAAATTCTCCTCACTTGCAGGATATTCCTCCGGTATGATCCGTTCAATGATTCCCAGTTCTTTCAGATGAGCCGCCGTTACTTTCATGACCTCCGCAGCTTCCGGTGCCTTTCTGCTGTCTTTCCAGAGAATGGATGCAAAGCCTTCCGGTGAAAGGATGGTGTAGGTTGCATTTTCCATCATCCAGACTTCATTGCCGACTGCAAGTGCAAGTGCACCGCCACTGCCGCCTTCACCAATTACAACCGAAAGAACCGGCACCTTCAAATCGGACATTTCCAGAAGATTCCTTGCAATGGCTTCGCCCTGTCCCCGTTCTTCTGCTTCCAGTCCACAGAATGCCCCCGGAGTGTCTACAAATGCAATGACTGCACGTCCGAATTTCTCTGCCTGTTTCATCAGTCGAAGAGCCTTTTTGTACCCTTCCGGTGATGGCATTCCGAAGTTACATCTGATGTTTTCTTTTGTAGTATGCCCTTTACGGATTCCGATTACTGTAACGGGCTGTCCGTCCAGTGTAGCAATGCCGCCGATGATGGCATTGTCGTCTCTGACACCTCTGTCACCATGAAATTCCATGAAATCATCAAAAATGGCATCAATATATTCCGCTGCTGACGGACGGTCACTGCTTCTGGCAATCTGGACTCTGTCCCAGGCTGTGAGATTTTTTTGTTTCTTCTGCTTTTTCTTTTTTCCAAAAGTATCGAAAGATCTGGCAGATGTTTCCTGTGGAAATTCTCCGTAACATTTTCTGGTATCATGCAGTTTCAGGATCAGCGAAAGAACATCCCGCATAGAGCCTCGTTCAACAATTCCGTCGAGAAATCCATGTTCCAGAAGAAATTCCGGTCTCTGGAAGCCCTCCGGCAGTTTCTGACCTATAGTCTGTTCAATGACTCTCGGGCCGGCAAATCCGATCAGCGAGCCTGGCTCTGCAAGGATAATCTCTCCAAGCATGGCAAAGCTTGCTGTAACGCCACCGGTAGTCGGGTCTGTCAGCACAGATGTGTAGAGAAGCCCTGCCTGGGAGTGACGTTTAATGGCTGCGGAGGTTTTTGCCATCTGCATCAGTGATACGATTCCTTCCTGCATTCTGGCACCGCCGGAGCAACAGAACAGAATGACCGGAAGTCCCTGTTTTGTTGCTTCTTCAAATGAGCGGGTGATCTTTTCTCCCACCACATATCCCATGGAAGCCATGAGAAATCTGGTATCCATGGCTCCGATCACTGTACGGATTCCTCCGATGGTGGCTTCTCCGATGAGAATTGCCTCATCAAGGTGTGTTTTTTCTCTCAGATCCTCAATTTTCTGCGGATAATCCGGATAGTCCAGTGGATTGCTGTTGTCAATTCCTGTGAACCACTCTTTAAAACTTCCTTTATCTGCGATCATTTTGATCCGGCGTTTCGCACTGATTCTGAAATATCCTCCGCATTTCGGGCACACATAGGCGTTGGATATTACGTCTTCTCTGTAAACCATTTCTCCGCACTTTGGACATTTAATCCATAAGCCTTCAGGTACGGAAACAGATGCGGCCTGTTTATGCCGGTCTTCTGAAACTGTTTTCTTAAAAAATCTCTTCAAGTCTGCCATTAAAATCCTGCTCCTTTATGTAACCCAATTTGATGTTCTTTCAGACAACAAAATAACGTTAATAACTATTAATCAAACTAATTCTGTCAAAAATAATTTTATTGATTTGCTTATCAATTACCTTTCAATAATAAATATGTAATTTCCGCTGAACTATAAAATATATTTGCACCAGTTTTCTTTTACAGATCCGGATAATGCTGCGGAATGAAATCTGTGGTGATATTTCCTTCCTGAAAATCCGGCTGATTGAGAAGTTCATACAGAAAATCCACGTTAGTTTTTACTCCTTCGATGGCAACTTCTCCAAGTGCACTGATCATCTTTCGAATGGCACTGCGGCGGTCTTTGTCATAAACAATGATCTTGGCAATCATAGAATCATAGTAGGGCGGGATTGCGTAGTCATTATAAACTGCTGTATCCACGCGGATTCCGTTTCCACCGGGAAGATGTAAGTCAGTGATCTTACCAGGGCATGGCATGAAATGTCTCTCAGGATCCTCGGCATTGATTCTGCATTCCATGGCGTGACCGCAGATTTCTATGTCTTTCTGCTGAACGCTTAACGGTTCACCTGCCGCAATGCAGATCTGCTCTTTGATCAGATCTACACCAGACACAAATTCTGTTACCGGATGTTCTACCTGGATTCTGGTGTTCATTTCCATGAAATAAAATTCTCCGGACTGATCCAGAAGAAATTCTATGGTTCCTGCACTTTCATAGCCTGCTGCCTTTGCTGCCCGTACTGCTGTCTCACCCATTTTCTTTCTCAGATCATCAGAGATTGCGATACATGGAGACTCTTCGATCATTTTCTGGTGACGTCTCTGAACAGAGCAGTCTCGTTCTCCCAGATGAACTACATTTCCGTATTTATCCGCAAGAATCTGCACTTCAACATGTCTGGGATTCTCCACAAACCGTTCCAGATACATGGTATTATCGGAGAAGGAATGGACCGACTCCTGCTGTGCTGTCTCAAACAATTTGGCAAATTCCTGTTCATTTCCGGCTACACGCATTCCTTTTCCACCGCCGCCTGCTGATGCTTTGATCATGACCGGAAAACCGATTTCCTTTACAGCTTCCAAAGCCTGTTCTACTGTGTAGACCGGTTCCTTTGTGCCGGGCACTACCGGGACTTTAGCTTTCCGCATTGTGTTTTTCGCCTCAGATTTATTTCCCATTCTGGAAATTACTTCTGCGGAAGGACCAATAAATGCCACATTACATTTCTCACACATTTCCACAAAACGGCTGTTCTCTGAGAGAAATCCGAATCCCGGGTGGATTGCTTCTGCTTTTGTGGCAATGGTAGCACTTAAGATTCGCTCCATGTTCAGATAGCTGTCTGATGACTGTGCCTTTCCGATGCATACTGCTTCATCTGCAAGCTGGGTATGCAGGGCATCTCTGTCTGCTTCTGAGTATACGGCTACTGTGCGGATTCCCATCTCACGACATGCCCGGATGATCCTCACTGCAATCTCACCACGATTGGCAATCAAAATTTTATTAAACATCTGTTATGCTCCTACTGCAAAAGTCAGCTCTGCGATCACTGCTACCTTACCGTCCTGGTTTGTTGCCTTTGCTTTTCCCACTCCCATGGGACCTTTTTCCTTAATGATCTCTACTTCGAGAGTAAGGGTATCTCCGGGAACTACCTTGTTCTTGAATTTTGCATTGTTGATCGATGCAAAATATGCGATCTTTCCTTTATTTTCCGGTTTACTCAGAATTGCAACTGCACCTGTCTGCGCAAGCGCTTCAACGATCAGAACTCCCGGCATAACCGGTTCCTGTGGGAAGTGTCCTGCGAAATGCGGCTCATTATAGGTAACACATTTCTTTCCTGTTGCCTTCACACCCGGCACCAGTTCTTCAATAGTATCAATCAGGAGGAACGGGTGTCTGTGGGGAATGATCTCCATGATTTCTTTTGTTGTAAGTTTCATAGTTTTTTACCTCCTTCTTCTATTCTATCACAAACATCGGCTGTCCGAACTCTACCATCTGCTCGTTTTCTACAAGGATTTCTTTTACTGTACCATCAAATTCTGATTCAATCTCGTTCATCAGCTTCATTGCTTCCACAATGCCAAGGACCTGACCTTTGCTTACTTTATCTCCTACTTTTACAAAGGGTGGATTTTCCGGAGAAGATGCTGCATAATAGGTACCTACAAGAGGAGATTTTACCACACTTCCTGTCTGTACTTCATCGTTAACAGCATTGACGGATTCTACATGTACAGCCTGCTGCACTACCGGCTGATACTGCTGAGCATCTGCCGGATCAGCATTGACTGCCATCTGCTGTACAATTGTTTTTTCTTTTGACATGGAAATATTTAAGGTATCGTCCTGCAGGTTAAATTCTGTGAGATCTGAATCGCTGACTGCGTGGATCAGTTCTAATATATTTGCCAGTTCCATTTATTTCCTCCTGCTGAAATAGCTATATTATAAGATCACTGTCGTATATTGTTTTCAAAATCACCATACCATTTATTATCTGCGTGATCAGTCTTCGTACTTTTTAATAAGTAAGGATGCGTTATGTCCGCCAAAGCCAAGAGAATTGGTAAGTGCATATTTGATATCCATCTTTACATTACCGTTTCCTACATAATCCAGGTCACACTGTTCATCCGGCACCTTATAACCAACAGTCTGATGGATCAGGCCTTCCTGAAGTTCTTTTACACAGGTGATCACTTCCACTGCACCGGCAGCTCCCAGAAGATGTCCTGTAATAGATTTTGTAGAATTTATTTTCATTTCTTTTGCGTGTTCACCAAATGTTTTCTTAATGGCAATTGTTTCAAATAAGTCATTATGATGTGTGCTTGTGCCATGTGCGTTTACATACCATACATTATCTGTGGAAATTCCTGCTTCTTTTACAGCCCATTCCATAGCTTTGGCAGCACCGGAACCGTCCTCTGCAGGGGATGTAATGTGATAAGCATCTCCTGTTGCACCATATCCGACAACCTCGCCAAGGATTTTCGCTCCACGTGCTTTGGCATGCTCCAGTTCTTCCAGAACTACCACGCCGGCACCCTCACCCATTACAAAACCGCTTCTTTCTTTGTCAAAAGGGATGGAACATCTCTCAGGATCTGTGGATGAGGTCAATGCTGTCAGTGCCGCAAAACCACCAAAGCCTGTTGGTGTGATAGCTGCTTCCGTTCCACCTGCAACCATAACATCTGCATCAGAGCACTGAATAGTACGGTATGCTTCTCCGATGCTGTGGGTTCCTGTTGCACAGGCAGTTACAACGTTAATGTTCTTTCCGCGGAGTCCAAACTGAATGGAAACATTTCCGGATGCCATATTGGAGATCAGAAGAGGAATCATCAGAGGATTCAGTCTTCCTGGTCCCTTTGTGTTGAGAATTTCGCAGGATTTCTCTACCACCTGCATACTTCCGATACCGCTTCCTACGCTACAGCCTACACGGAAGGGATCTTCTTTTGTCATATCCAGTCCGGACTGCTCAATAGCTTCTTTTGCTGCTGCTACCGCATACTGGCTGAAAAGCTCCATACGTTTTGCAGATTTGAAATCCATATAATCCTTTGGATTAAAATTGTTGATCTCTGCTGCCATATGCGCTCTGTAATTTGTGGAATCAAAACGTGTTACTTCTGCAAAGTTTGTTTTTCCTTCTTTTACGCTGTTCCAGAATTCTTCTACACTAAGGCCTACCGGAGTGATTGCTCCCATACCTGTAATTACAACTCTTCTCATTTTGTTCTCCTTATTTATACATTCATACCGCCATCTACGCTGATGACCTGTCCTGTAATATAGTCTGCTTTGTCTGATGCCAGAAATACTGCTGTATTTGCAATATCCTCAGGCTTTCCGAAACGTCCCAGGATAATCTGCTTACATGCATTTTCCCTGATTTCTTCTGAGAGTACTTCTGTCATCTCTGTGTCTACAAATCCGGGTGCAATGGCATTTACCGTAATCCCCCGGCTGCCCAGCTCTCTTGCCATTGTTTTTGTCAGACCGATCACACCTGCTTTGGATGCAGCATAATTTGCCTGGCCCACATTTCCGAGGATTCCGGAAACAGAAGAAATATTGATGATCTTTCCACTTCTCTGTTTCAGCATCTGACGGGCACTGTGACGGATTGTATTGAATGTACCTTTCAGGTTTACATTAAGTACAGAATCGAAATCCTCTTCTTTCATTTTCATGATCAGACCATCTTTGGTAATTCCTGCATTATTAACCAGAATATCAAGGTGTCCGTATTCTTTAACTATATCTTTGATCATTGCTTCACAGGCTGCGAAATCACTGACATTGCATTTATATATGGAAGCTTTTCCACCGTTTTCTTCGATGGTCTGTTTTACTTCCTTCGCTCTCTCTTCAGAACCATTGTAATTGATAACCACCTCTGCACCTTCCTTTGCAAGAGCAATAGCAATGGCTCGTCCGATTCCACGTCCTGCACCTGTAATCAGGGCAATTTTATTTTTCAGCATTTTACAGACACTCCTTTCTCACTTCATCCAGATCTTCTGTTTTCTCAACATGTAATGCTTTTACATTTCTGTTGATCTTTTTGAGAAATCCTGTCAGAGTTTTTCCCGGTCCAATCTCAATAAAAGTATCTACACCATCATCAATCATCTGTTCTACACACTGCTGCCAGCGCACAGAGGATGAAACCTGGCTGACAAGCAATTCCTTTACCTGCTCCGGTCCTGTCACATACTGTGCAGTTACATTTGTCACATAAGGTACTGTAAATGACTGAATTTCTACCTTCTCAAGTTCCTGTCCCAGTTTTTCCCCTGCGCCTTTGAGAAGCTCACAGTGAAATGGGCCACTGACTTTAAGAGGAATCACACGTCTGGCGCCTGCTGCCTTTAATGCCTCCCCTGCTGCTGCAACTGCTGTCTCCTCACCTGTGATCACAATCTGTCCCGGACAGTTATAATTTGCAATGGATACAATTCCCTGTGTCTCATTGCAGATTTTTTCAATCAGCTCTGCATCTGTTCCAAGAACAGCGGACATTGCACCACCTGTAGGATATGCCTCCTGCATAAAAATTCCTCTTTTTCGCACTACAGTAAATGCATCCTCTTCCTTCATAACACCGGAGGCCACCAGTGCTCCGTATTCTCCAAGGCTCAGTCCAGCATTTACCTGAGACCTGATTCCGGCTTCCTCTACAGCTCTTAAAATTGCGATTTCTGCTGTCAGCATGGCAATCTGTGTATATTCTGTAATATTTAATCTGTCATTTTCTTCAAAGCATAAAGCTTCTACATCAAGCCCGGATGCTTTTGATGCGTTTTCAAATACTTTGCGGCTTACAGCATATTTTTCATAGAAATCTTTCGCCATTCCTGTATACTGTGCGCCCTGTCCCGGAAATACAAATGCAATTTTAGACATATCATTTTCCTTTCCTTTATTTTTATGTTTATATCAGATGATAACAATTTGTTTCTGATTGCAAATTATTTTAGTTTAAAATATTTTGATACTCAAATTATAATGTCAAAAAATTCTCCCCGAAGCCATCTCTGGCTCCAAGGAGTTATTTGTCATTTCTATATGATTAAGCCTCTACGCCTTTGTTTTTCAGATAATCCATAACAGCTCCAACTGTTGTTAAATCTGTAAGATCTTCAGCCGGGATCTCAATATTGTATTCATCTTCCAGAGCCATAACCAGCTCAAACAGGTCAAGTGAATCTGCACCAAGATCATCCTTGAAAGAAGTTTCAGCAGTAATTCCTGCTGCATCACAATTTAACTGCTCTGCGATCATTTCACTCATTTTTTCTAACATAATTTTCTCTTCTCCTTTAATTCAAGCCCCGGAATGCTTCTCTTTTTCCTGCTCCGGTTATCACTTGTTTTTTATTATTTTTGTTAAGCAGATGATGATTCTGCTTTTTCTTGTTTTCAACCTTATCATCCGTCAGACCAGTAAATACGTCTCATTTATTCAGATTTGGTTTTATCGGGATTGATTACTTTGATGTTCAAAGTATATATTCTTCCCTCCTGTTTGTCAAGCACTATTTTATTACATTTTTTATTCCTCAAATTTAATCTGCCTTGCCACACTCAGCGCAAGTCCCATCTCTGCCATAAGGAATACGATCGACGTACCTCCATAACTGATAAACGGAAGAGTGACACCTGTATTCGGCATAAGGTTTACAACAACCGCAATATTAAGAATAACCTGCAATGCTATGTGAATAAAAATCCCACTGACCATAAGTGAGCCAAACATATCCGGTGCATTCTGTGCAATAACAAACAGCCTGTATAACAGATATGCATAAAGCATCAGCACGATAAGACCTCCAAAAATCCCCAGTTCTTCACAGATAATTGAAAAAATCATGTCATTCTGTGCCTCAGGTACACTTCCCAGCTTCTGAATACTGTTTCCAAGTCCTCTGCCAAAAAATCCTCCCGAGCCAATCGCATACAATGCCTGAATTGTCTGATACCCCCAACTGTCCGCATATTCTTCCGGATGAAGCCATACCATGATTCGTCTCAGACGAAAGCTTCCACTTCCATCAACACTCACTGTTGCATTCAGAAAAATGACTCCGATCACTGCCAGCGCAATAACAACACCTGCAATAATAATAAAAATCTTAATATCTGGGTGAGCCACAAAAATCAGTCCTGCAGTAATACAGAAAATAATAATTGCTGTACTCAGATTGTCCGTAAATACATATGCAGCCAGTGCCAGTCCGCCTCCCACAACAGCAAGAACCATACAGCCCTTTAAGGTATGGACTTTCTTTCCCATATGCACGATCATATATGGGAGGCAGACAATAACTGCTATCTTGGCAAGCTCTGCCGGCTGGAACTGAACCGGTCCAAGATTCAGCCATCTCTGGGCACCATGAGAAGACTGCCCCAGCGGTGTTTTTACCAGTGCCATCAACACCAGTGCCGCTACATACAAAGCTGTGCTAAAACGGTTCAGTATCCGATAATTGAGCCTGGAAATGATCAGTGCCATGATAATACATGCCACGCTGATGATGGCCTGTTTTTTAAAAAAATACATGTCGCTTCCGTAATTTATCTGAGCCATATAGGAGCTTGTACTGTACAGCATGATAAGCCCAAAACAGGTCAGCAGTACAATAACTGCTACCAGACTGTAATCATAATAATCTGTTTTTGTTTTTCGACGCGCCCTGCTCTTGGAAGATGCTGTTGAATACGACTTTTTTTGTGATTTTGTATTTTCCATTTAATCACCTGATGCTTTCTTGTTTTCTAAAATTCCCATCTGACTTTTTTATTATAACAGAAAGCTTTTTCATAAGCAATGGGGCAGTTGCCTGATTGCATCTGCCCCATTTTAGTTAGTTACTGTTCACTCCGTTCACAGTAACGTAGCCAAAATTCATTCCATATTGCCTGCGGCAATGGAATTTTGGCTTGTATGTCTCGGGATTTTGGCATATTCATGCCAAAACACCTCGCGGAATAGTGGTGTGTGAACAGTAACTTTAGTTACTATTCACTGGTAATATCCCGCGAGGTGTTTTTGTGAGCGAAGGTCACAGAAAACCCGAGACATGCTGCGCGAATTTATGCGATTAGCATAAATTCTGTGCATCGCGAAGCGTGTTGCTGGGAACGGAGTGAACAGTAACCCATTTTAGATAAGTCTGGCTGTTCATCTTTCCCTTATTCTGTATGTCTCAGGTTTATGATATCTATTTCTCATCATCACTGATTTCAATCGGGTCAGATTCGAAAATAAATTTAACATTTCCGTCCATATCGCCGGATCTGTCTGTGAATGTTGTGTACATTACATCGTCAGACTGGATTACCTCAAATCTGTCAAGAATATCCTGAAGATCTCCGTTTACTGTATCATCCAGTTTCTTAATACCTTCTTTATAGAATTTCTTCTGTCCTTTGTTCAGTTCTTTTGCTCCGTCATTCAGATCGCTGATACCATCTTTAAGCTGATCACTGCCATCAGAAAGCTTATCCGCACCATCCATTAATGTCTGAGTGCCGGATACAAGGCTGCCTGTTCCTGATGCAAGGGTCTGTGCTCCGGATACAAGTGTCTGGGTTCCTGATGCAAGCTGAGATGCTCCGCTGTTTAATGTAGAACTGTTCGAAGAAAGCTGATCTGCTCCGCTGTACAGTGTTCCACTGTTAGATGCCAGAGTTTCCACACCACTTGTAATCTGACCTGTTGCAGAATTGATCTGAGACATACCACTGGTCAAGCTCTTTCTTGCGCTCTTAAGAGTCTTGGCTCCTTTTAACAGTGTCTGTGCATTAACATTATTTTCGCCCTGAAGCTGTGCAATTCCATCTGTCAGTGTCTTTCCGGAACTAAGCAGTGTATCTGCGCCGGAAATCATCTGTTCTGTGCTTGCTTTTGCAAGGCTTTCATATCCACTCTGGAGAGATTTATTTGCAGTAGTCAGCTGATCAGAGCCTGCTTTCAGCTGATCGATTCCCTGCAGCATTTCCGGAAGCTGCTGTCCAAGTCCGGTAAATAATGTACTCATCTGATTTACTGCTGTAGCAATCTGGGTTCCTGACTGAGCAAGCTGGGTTCCACTTGCTTTTAATGTGCCATCATTAGAAGTAAGCTCTTTTGCACCTGCATTTAACTGTGATACAGTTTCCTGCACTGTCTTCATTCCCTGAGTTAATGCCTGTAATTGCTGTTTCATCTGTTCAACACTGCTGTTGACTGCCTCTTCCTGTGCATCTGCTGTTGATTCCGCACTGGACGCAGATGCCCTTAAAGCGTCTGCTGCTGACTGCAATGCTGACGTATCAGGTGCGGAGGCTGTAATTGTGGATGTATCAATATTAGATGCACTGTCCTCAGCTGCCTGAATAGAACCTAACGCACCATCAATCGCAGCTTCTACAGCAGCTGCTGTTTCATCATCCATATTGCTGGTATCAATATTATACAAAGCAGATTCTGCTGCTTCCAGCTGACTGCTGACTGCTGCAACTCCTGCATCTACAGAAGATGCATCTACAGAAGCCTCTGCGGAATCACTGATCCAGGATTCAATTGCATCTGCCTGACTGTTCATGGTTTCAGCACTGTCATTTAACTGTCCGGACATTGCATTTGCACTTTCTTCTATTTCTGAAGCTGTGGAAGCTCCCATGTTTTCAAGTGAGCTCTCAAGCTGGCTCAGTCCTGATGCAAGCTGTTCTACACTTTCAATATACTGGCCAACTGCAGAAGTGTAATCAGAAACGCCTGTTGTATAAGCCGTCATGCTGTCACTGAAATTAGCAATCTGATTTGCATCGATTTTAGATGAAAGAGCTGTCATTTTTTCTACAGCAGTCTGGATTCCATTTACAGCAGTATCAATTCCCGGAACAACCTGACCAATCCCATCCACTAAACTCTTGATACCACCAGCATACTGACCCACACCGCCTGCAAGCTGATTAACTCCTGCAATATACTGCTGCATTCCGTCTGTCAGAGTAGTTGTTCCTGTTACATAACTCTGCACACCGCCTGCAAGCTGATTGCCGCCTGCAACATATGCATTTACACCATCGGAAAGAGATTTCATTCCAGCCTCATATTCAGCCATCTTGCTGTCCAGCGTATCTACTCCCGCTGTATATTGTTTGATTCCATCTGAAAGTGTGTCTGCCCCTGCTGTATAAGAGGAAACACCACTGTTTAAAGTCTGTGCCCCTGTATTCAGTGTCTGTGCTCCGCTGCTTAATTCCTTTGCTCCGTCATCCAGTTCTTTTGCTCCGTCATTCAGATCACTGACACCACTTTTCAGAGTTCCGATTCCATCATAAAATTCTTTATATTTGTCATTGAGTTTATTAGTTCCATCATAAAGATCTTTGGTTCCGTCTACCAGTTTTACTGCTGCATCCGTCAGATCTTTCATTGAATCCTTCAGCTCATCCAGTCCATCCACATCATTCAGATCAATATCTTTGAAAATATCTGTAAGTGCTACGGTAAATGTAGAATTCATCTCACAGTCTGTAACATCTGCTTCCACTGTAAATCCTTCAGGGATATTCACTTCATCTGCAATATCAGAAGACATATCCAGACTTTCTTTCATTCCCGGCATACCAAAACCGACAACAACATTTCTGCTTCCGTCAGAAATAACCTTACCGTTATCTACTGTAACATTGGAGAAATTATCTGTAGAAAGGATCATTCCTGTCACCATAACAAAGGGTGAATAAATATCAGTCTTTTTGCCATTCACTGTTTTGGTTGTTTTAGAAGTATTTGTATATGTCACTTCCATTTTCAGATGTCCTGTCTTTCCTGCCAGAGCTTCCGGAGAAACCTCTGTTCCATCCATATAGTATTTAATTCCTACGGAAACCGGGAGATCTTTCTCTGTCTTTCCCTGATAATAAATATCCTTTCCATCAGTACTCCAGGTCAGATCATTTCCATTCTGAGTAAATGTTTCATCACCTTTTACGTTTTTTATATCCTGAAGATCAGAGGCATCTTTCACCTCAGAATTGGAACTGTCCCCGGAATTTTTCAGCCAGTCAGATACTGTGACATCCGTTACTTCTCCTCCGGCAGTTGTATTTACATAAACGGTTTCTTCTTTCTGCAATCCATTATCACCTGTTGAAGCAGCTGCCATTACAGTACCTGCTCCGAGAACTACAGCCATTCCTGCTGCAAGCGTTGCTGCAGCTGCTTTCTTTCTGTTTCTGTTCATAATAACTTACTCCTTTATTCTATCTCTTTACAATAAGCTTCTTTTTAAAAATCCTGAATCACTGTTTCTTCTCTTTTGCCGGTTTCTTCTTGGCAAATCCAATAGATGTGTGGCAGATGAGAGAATCAAATATCATAAACATAGCCGGAAGTATAAACAATACCACCAGTGTACTGATCACAGCTCCACGTGAAAGCAGGTTTGTGATACTTCCGATCATATCTACCTGTGTATAAAGACCAACTCCGAAAGTTGCCGCAAAGAAGCTGCAGCCACTGATCACAATTGACTTCATGGAAGTTTTATGTGCGATGGCAATGGATTCTTTCTTACTCTTTCCAAGACCACGTTCTTTCTGGTATCTGCTGGTCATAAGGATTGCATAGTCAACAGTAGCTCCCAGCTGGATACAACCGATAACAATGCTTGCTACGAACACCACTTCCTTTCCCTGATAATAAGGAACGGACATATTGACAAAAATCGCAAACTCAATAACTGCAACCAGAATAAACGGAAGCGAAATGGATTTAAACACAACCATGATAATAATGAAAATTGCCAGGATAGAGATAGTATTTACAGTCTTTAAATCCACATCCGTAACATCCTGAAGATCCTTGGTCAGAGGTGCTTCTCCGATTACCATAGATTCCGGACTGTATCCTTTTACAATCTTCTGGATCTCATCAATCTGATTGTTTACCTCGTCTGTGGCTGTTTTATATTTGGAGCAGATAAATTCCATCTCGTACTCATCGCTTTCCAGCATCTTCTTCAGATTACTTGGGATCATGGTATCCGGGAATGCCGCACCTACGAAAGAGTCCATTCCAAGTGCCCATTTTACACCATCAACATCCTTGATCTGGTCAAGCATTTCTGTTTTTTCTTTTGATGTCAGACCTTTCTTTAATAACACCATATGAACATTATTCATATCAAAGGTTTCCTGAAGTTTGGCATTTGCCACATTACTGTCCAGCGTGGAAGGAAGTGACTTGTCAATATTGTAGTAATTCTTCAGATTGTTATTTCCATGAATTGCCGGGAAAAGCATTACCAGGAAAATGATCAGCCATACTTTATAATGCTTTGTAATAAAAGCAGATGCCTTATCAAAACTTGGAAGCAGCGGCTTATGTGTTGTTTTTTCAATGGCTCCGTCAAAAGTAAGCACCAGAGCAGGGAGCAAAGTAACACAACACAGAACACCGATAACAACTCCCTTGGCCATTACGATACCCATATCACGTCCAAGTGAGAAGGTCATAAAGCAAAGTGCGATAAATCCGGCTACTGTTGTAATAGAACTTCCGATTACAGATTTGAAGGTTGCATTGATGGCATGTGCCATAGCCCTCTCTTTATCACCCTCAAACCGCTTCTTATTCTCCTCATAACTGTTCAGCAGGAAAATGGAATAATCCATGGTAACACCAAGCTGCAGGACTGCTGTCAATGCCTGAGTGATGTATGAAATCTGACCAAGAAAAATATTACTTCCAAGATTATACAAGACTGCAACACCAATGCAGAGCAAAAACAAAACCGGAACTACCAGAGAATCCATTGCAAGGAGCAACACTATCAGAGAAAGGCAGGAAGCAATCACAACGTAAATCGGCATTTCCTTAAGTGCGATCTGTTTGATATCAGTAACAATGCCTGTCATTCCACTGACAAAACAGTTCTTTGAAGTAATCTTACGAATCTGCGTCACAGCTTCCATGGAAGTTTCTGATGATGTTGTATTATCAAACAACGCGATCATCATAGTTGCATCTCCGTTAAAAAATGCCTCTCTCAAATCCTTCGGAAGCATTTCTACAGGAACGGAAACATCCAGGACACTGTCATACCACAGTACTTTTTTCACGTGATCAACTGCTTCGATTTTCTCTTTCAGAGCAGCTACATCCTTCAGTTCCATATCCTCCACCACTATCATGGAAAAGGCTCCCATCCCAAACTGATCTACCATAATGTCCTGTCCATCAACTGTCTCAAGGGTATCCGGCAGATAACTCAGTACATCGTAGTTGATTCTGGTCGCCGCCATACCGAGATATGAAGGGATCAGCAATGCAATTCCGATGATAATGATCAGTATCTTGTGTTTTGCAATCCACTTTCCTACCTTAATCATCTTTTTCTCCTCTTCTTTCTTTATTATTGATACTGTTTGATCATTCTATGACCAACAGTCATTTTTTATTTCATGGAATGTTATATAACAAAAATGACTTTCAGTCAATAATCATTCTTCACAATTTGTCTAAATTTTTCCAGAACAAAAATGTAATATTGACTTTCAGTCATTTTTGTTTAAAATAGTAATTATATATGATCACAATATAATTACAAAGTAAGCTTATGTTGCTGTGAACAGTAAGACGCTTATTGCTTTCCGCAGCGGGACTTACCTGATTCGGTTAAAATGTTATGTATACAGTAGAGGAAGGAATGAATCTGAAATGGGAAAACTGGAGCTGAATAAAAAGAAGAAAAAAGATGCTCTTTTCAACACTGCCTTTGAACTTTTTACGACGAAGGGACTTACCAAAACTACAATTTCAGATATTGTAGATCAGGCCGGGGTTGCCAAGGGGACTTTTTACCTCTATTTTAAGGATAAATATGATATCCGGAATAAACTGGTTTCCCACAAGACCGGAGAATTGTTTTTCCGGGCCCATGAGGCTGTGCAGAATGCACATATCAGCGAATTTGACAGGCAGGTACATTTTATTATAGATTACATTCTTACTGAGTTGAATAAAGACCGTACTCTCCTGCTGTTTATTTCAAAGAATCTTGCCTGGGGTGTCTTCAAGGGTGCTTTTGAGGAAAAAATGCCTGACGACGAATATAATTTTTATCAGTCCTATCTGGATATGATTGCTCAAAGCGGACTACATTATAAAAATCCGGAACTGATGCTCTTTACGATCATTGAGCTGGTAGGTTCCACCTGCTACAGCTGCATTCTGTATCAGCAGCCTGTGTCTCTGGCTGAGTACCGTCCTTATCTGCACAGGACTATTTCAGGAATTATGGAAACTTTTTCACAGGATCATACTACATGTGAAGTTTTGTCTTCCGACACCAAAACACATGTGGACCATACAGCATAATCACTATGGCAACCCTCATAAATGATACATTTAAAAAGATTGCTGTAAAAAAGGCAAGCCTCCGGAGGTTTGTCTTTTTATAATTTGTAGATTTCCAGATCATCAGGAATCCAGAGATTTCCTTTATAATACTGTCTGCCTTCTTCTGTGTAGAGCTCCTTTCGTCTGGAAATATTTTTATCCTCTGTATGATACAGAATCAGATTCTCTGCTTCCAGTTTCTGTGCCAGCTCACAGGCATCCTTTACGGTAGAATGATGTTTCTCATATGGTTTGAATTTATCTGCCTGGGAGAACAGACAGAATGCTTCATGAAGAAGCCATGTGCTGTTTTTGGCATATTTCTGTTCACATTCATTATATGGCTCATCTCCACAACAGGTCAGCTTCTTTCCCTCTGCATACTCCATGCAGAACCCAAACTGTTTTGCCTTTGTAGACAGAATATCAAAAAATGTCACCCTGTGTCCCAGAATCGTTCTATCTTCTCCGTCCTTTACTTCTTCCAGATGGACTTTGTCTCCGATAAATTTCGTTTCCTTTGGTGTGAGAAGCATCTCTGCCATCTGTTTCAGCAGGCTGATCACTTCATCATGTCCATAGATAGTCACTTCACCGCCAAACTGTCCTCTTGCCATTCCCTGACAATACATACGAAGCATCCAGATGATTCCAAGCAGATGATCGATGTGTTTATGTGTCACAAATATAGTTCTGATTTCTTTCCAGCTGATTCCTGCGTCCTCCAGCTGCTTCAGAATTGTGTTTCCGCCACCTCCGTCTATCATAAAATATTCTTTATCTTCATTTAGCGCAAAACAGGTGTTATAGCATTTCGTCACCTTTGCATTTCCGGTTCCCAATATTGTAAGTTTCATCTTTATGTACCTCCCGACTTTCTTTGGATGCTGACACTTGGCAGGCAGCAAATATTTCCTATATATAATAGCATATTCTAAAGTAAAAAGGAATCTGTCTGTCAGACGATATGAATCTTCGTTACTGTTCACTCCGTTCACAGTAACTTAGCCAAAATTCATTCCAGATTGC